>JBCCGX010000223.1:0-11118 GCA_039029035.1 Acidobacteriota bacterium
GCCGATTTCGGCATCGGGCGCGTGGTCGAGCGAGAGCGGTTGGCAGCGGCCGGTATCACCGCGCTGGGAATGGCCGCGACCGCCGAAGAGAGTCGCGGCTCGTCCGCGGCTGGCACGCGGCTGTACATGGCGCCGGAGGTGCTGGAAGGCAAACCGCCAACGCAGCAAGCCGATCTCTACGCTCTCGGGGTGGTGCTCTATCAGTTGGTGGTGGGCGACCTGGGGCGCAGCCTGGCGCCTGGCTGGCGGCGCGATGTGGCCGACGGGCTGTTGGCCCAAGATATCGCCTGTTTCGTCGATCATTCGCCCGCCCGTCGACCAGCGAGCGCTCGCGAAGTGGCTGAGCGGCTGCGCAATCTCGAAAGCCGCAGGGAGGCGCTTACGGCAGCCGAGACGTCGCGGCTGGATCTGAAGCGGGCCCAGCGGTGGCGTCGACTCGCGACGGCCCTTGCCGTCGTGGCGGTTGTAGTTCTGGCGGCTGTTTCGATGTTCGCGTCGTGGGCCGAGCAGATGCGGCGTGAGGAGGAGAAGGCGCGCCGCGCGGCAGAGCGGGTGGCCGATTTCCTGGAAGAGATCTTCGAGCCAGGGGATCCCCAGCAACCCGAGCTCACTCCGAGGGAGATCCTCGATCGCGGTGCCGCGAAGTTGCAGCAAGGTGAGCTGGACGACGAGCCACTGATCCGAGCGCGACTGATGCAAACACTGGGAAGTGTCTACCAGAGCCTTGGGCTCTACGATTCTGCGGAGCTGCTGATGCGCAGAGCTTTGGCACTTCGGCAACAGACTCACGGTGGCGAGCATCCGGAAGTGGCTACGAGCCTGAACAACTTGGGCACTGTGCTGCACGCCAGGGGCGACTATGAGGGGGCCGAGTCGCTGGTTCGCGGCGCTTTGGCCATGCGGCGCCGCCTGCTCGGCGGCGAGGATGCGATGGTGGCCGAGAGCCTCCGCAGGCTGGGGTCGCTGCTCGTGCGCAAAGGCAACTATGCCGAGGCCGAAAGTACGTATCGCGAGAGCCTGGGGATCTATCAGCATCTTTTCGGAGCGAAGAACTCTGACGTGGCATTGGTCCTCAATAATCTCGGGGCGACGTACCTCATTCAGGGCGACTACGCCAAGGCCGAGCAGCTGTTCCGCGAGAGCATCGATGCGTCGAGCGACGAGGGGTCGAGGCTGGGCCAACGTCGATCGAACCTGGCGACAGTACTGATGGGCCAAGGCGACTATGCAGGAGCCGAGCCGTTACTGCGTGAGGGTCTGGAGATTCATCGACGTGTCTTCGGAGACGACCATCCCGAGGTCGCCGGTAGCCTCAGACGCCTAGGGGAGCTCCTGCATTTCAAAGGCGACTATGCCGGGGCCGAGCCCTTGTTGCGCCAGGCCTTGGAGATGCACCGGCGTTTACTCGGCGATGAGCCTTCGCGTGTGGCCAGGAGCCTGACGAGCCTGGGGAGGCTGCTGCACTCCAAGAAGGAGTACGAAGAGGCCGAGCCGATGCTGCGACAGAGTTTGGAGATGCAGCGGCGGCTTCATGGCAACGACCATCTGCTGGTAGCTGCGAGCCTCGAAAGGCTGGCGAGCCTGCTCGCTGCTCAAGGATCTGCAGCTGAAGGCGAGGCGCTGGTCCGCGAGGCTTTGGCGGTTTACGCTCGGATTTTCCCTGCCCACAACTGGCGCAGTGCCAAGGCCGAATCTATCCTCGGCGCCTGCTTGATCGAGCTGGGGCGTTACCCTGAAGCGGAGGATTTGATCCTCGGAAGCTATCCCATCGTACGAGACGAGACGGGTGAGCAATCGATCGATGCTCGAGACATTCTCGAACGCCTCATTCGGCTCTACGAAGCATGGGGCAAGCCGGGCATCGCCGCGGGGTACCGCACTCGGTTGGCGGAGGCCACACCAGACTGAGTGGAGCTGTCTGAGGCTGACGGGACGCCGCGCCGTTGCTGGCTGAGGGGCTCTTGGCGCCCGCCGCCGAGTCAAATGTCGACGAAGATGGCGATTCTTGACCTCTCGGGAATAAATATGAGTCTATCTTTGTCATATATGTCGAATGGAGGGTTGACATCAACGGACTAAGGTCCGTATGATCCAACCGAAGACAAGCTTGGACGCGCGTGCCGGCGAGCGGAGGTGCCGCTTGCGGCCGCGATTCGATACCGCTCCGAGGGGAGCGAAGGAGGACGACAAACATGGGTAAGATCATCGGAATCGACCTGGGAACGACCAACAGTGTCGTCTCGGTCATGGAAGGTAACGAAGGTAAGGTCATCGCCAATGCCGAGGGTGCTCGCACGACGCCGTCGGTGGTGGGCTTCGCCCAGGGTGGCGAGCGTCTGGTGGGCCAGGTGGCCAAGCGCCAGGCGGTGACCAACCCGCAAAACACCATCTACTCGATCAAGCGCTTCATGGGACGGCGCTACGACGAGGTCAACGAAGAGATGAAGATGGTGCCGTTCAAGGTCGAGAAGGCCGAGAACGGTGACGTGCGGGTCGACATCGAGGGCAAGAAGTACTCGCCGCCGGAAGTCTCGGCGATGGTGCTGCGCAAGCTCAAGCAGGCGGCGGAAGACCACCTGGGCGAGAAGGTCACCGAGGCGGTGATCACCGTGCCAGCTTACTTCAACGATTCGCAGCGTCAGGCGACCAAGGACGCAGGCCGCATCGCCGGCCTGGAGGTCAAGCGCCTGGTCAACGAGCCGACCGCGGCGGCCCTGGCTTATGGCCTGGACAAGAAGACCGATCAGAAAATCGCGGTCTACGACTTCGGCGGTGGCACCTTCGACATCTCGATCCTCGAGGTTGGCGAAGGCGTGGTCGAGGTGAAGTCGACCAACGGTGACACCCACCTCGGTGGCGACAACATCGACCAGGTGATCATGGATTGGCTGCTCGAGGAGTTCAAGAAGGACCAGGGCATCGATCTGTCCAAAGATCCGATGGCGGTGCAGCGTCTCAAGGCGTCGGCCGAGGAGGCCAAGATCAGCCTCTCCACCACCCAGGAGTCGGAGATCAACCTGCCCTTCATCACCGCCGATGCCTCGGGGGCCAAGCACCTCAACATCAAGCTCTCGCGCTCGAAGCTCGAGCAGTTGGTCGAGAGCCACATCGATCGCTCCCTGAAGCCCTGCAGTCAGGCGCTCAAGGATGCTGGCCTCAAGGCTTCGGAAATCGACGAGGTCGTTCTGGTCGGTGGCCAGACCCGCATGCCGATCATTCAGCGCAAGGTGCAGGAGTTCTTCGGCCGCGAGCCCCACAAGGGCGTCAACCCGGACGAAGTGGTAGCGATCGGTGCCGCGATCCAAGGGGGTGTGCTCGCCGGTGACGTCACCGACGTGCTGCTGCTCGACGTGACGCCTCTGTCGCTCGGCATCGAGACGCTGGGTGGTGTGGCCACCAAGCTGATCGAGCGCAATACGACGATTCCGACGCGCAAGAGCGAGACCTTCTCGACCGCGGCGGATTCGCAGACCTCGGTGGAGGTGCACGTGCTCCAGGGTGAGCGCGAGATGGCACGCGACTGCCGCACCCTCGGCCGTTTCCACCTGGTGGGCATCCCGCCGGCGCCGCGCGGTGTGCCGCAGATCGAGGTCACCTTCGACATCGACGCCAACGGCATCGTCAACGTCTCGGCGAAGGACAACGGCACCGGCAAGGAGCAGAAGATCACCATCACCTCGTCCAGCGGTCTCGACGAGAGCGAGATCGAGAAGATGGTGAACGATGCCGAGGAGCACGCCGGCGAGGATCAGGAGCGGCGCAAGAAGGTCGAGGCGCGCAACCAGCTCGATAGCTTGATCTACTCGACCGAGAAGAGCCTCGGCGAACACAAGGACAAGCTGGGTGCCGACGATGTCGGCCAGCTCGAGTCGGCCCTCGAAGAGGCCAAGGGTGCGCTCGAGAGCGACGACCTCGCTCAGATCGAAGGAGCGACCGAGAAGCTCACTCAGTCGTCCCATCGCCTGGCCGAGATCATGTACCAGGCGGCGAGTCAGGACGCCGAAGGTGGCAACGGTGCCGCGGCGGCCGACGAGGCGAGCGGCGCGGAAGCGGCCGACGACGACGTGATCGACGCCGAGTACGTGGACGTCGACAGCAAGTCGAACTGAGGTAAGCTGAGGTGGCCGGCCCGAGGTAGGCCGAGACCGGGCCGGCCGCGCTCACGCTTCGCAGTTCGAACCAAGGAGGTGACCGATGGCTCTTCGCAAATCGCGGGGGAAAGCCAAGTTCTTGATGATCTCAGCGGTCGCCGAGCGCTTCGACATCCATCCTCAGACCTTGCGGCTCTACGAGCGGGAGGGCTTGATCACGCCCAAGCGTTCGAACGGCAACACCCGTCTCTACGACGACGAGACCCTGCGGCGACTCGAGATCGTCCTCACTCTGACCCGTGAGATGGGGGTCAATCTGGCGGGGGTCGAGGTGGTGCTCAACATGCGTCAGCAACTGGACGAGATGCAGCACGAGATGGATCGGGTGCTGGAGTACGTGCGGCGTCAGGCCGCCGAGCGCCGGGCCGGCGTCAGCCGACGCCACGCCCTGGTCAAGATCGATAGCGGTCCGCTGGTCAAGAGCGAAGACGGACCGTAGCAGCTTCCCCCAATTCGTACGCCCAAAAGGCCGGCTCACGCCGGCCTTTTGCGTTCTCAATGTTTCCGTATTGTAAAAACTGACGTTTCGTGCGTCCCTGCAGGTCGGCCATGTACCCCTGGAACCTGAAGGCCTCGCGGCGGGTCCGATAACATTGGCGCCGCAGCTGAGCCGTGGCCTGGCCGTTACCAGGGGCAAACCGAAGTCCTGGCTGCAACGAAGTTAGGAGAGGGTGCCGGGTTAGGAGGGAGCGCCGGCTCGACCACGGAGACGCGTTGAACAACAACCTTTTTCATCCAGCGAGACGCCTGGCCGGCCACTTGGCCGATTGGTTACCTCTCACCTGGCGCGGTTTGTTCGTCGCGCTCTTCTCCGGTGTCGCCTTGTGGCGCTTCGGCTACGGGACGCT
The DNA here is from genome assembly GCA_039029035.1 of Acidobacteriota bacterium. Taxonomy (GTDB): domain Bacteria; phylum Acidobacteriota; class Thermoanaerobaculia; order Multivoradales; family J023; genus JAAELT01. The sequence goes on from JBCCGX010000223.1 coordinate 5,000, forward strand.
CGATCTGCTGCTTTTCGTGATCGGTATCTCGGGCCTCGTTCTGGTGAGCCTGAGCGCCCTCGTTATCGTCGGCGCGGCGATCTATCTACGGCGCCACATCGATGTCTCGTCGCTCGCCAAGCGGCGGCTCGAGGCCGACTCCCCCCTGCGGACCGGTTTTCGGGTGCCGGCCCTCGGAGCCCTACCGCTGTTGCGCATCGGTTGGCAATGGCTGGCACCGCACGGCGTCGAGGTCCGGATCCTGCGTCGCGGTGGCTGGCTGGTGGAGGAAGTGGTGGTGGGGCAGCGGGCCCAGGCCACCGGTATCTGCCGGCGTTTCGTGGTCGGCGACGCCTTCGGCCTCACCGCGGTCACCTGGGTGCGCGACGACCCGGCACCGTTGACCATCCTGCCCAACGTCGGCCGGCTCGAGCACATGCCGGTGCTGCAGCCGATGGCCTCGGCTGAAGGGTTGCCGCATCCGATGGGGGCGCCGGAGGGCGACCGCATGGAAATCCGCCGCTATGTGCCGGGGGACTCGGTGCGCAACATCCTGTGGAAGACGTTTGCCCGCACGCGTCAGCTCAATGTGCGCACGCCGGAGAAAAGTATCGACCGGGCGCGCAAGACGGTGGCTTATCTGTTGACCGGCGACGAGGACGAGGCGGCGTCCGCCGCCGCCCGAGTGGCCTTGGAAAGCGAGGCCCTCGGTCTCGGCTGGCTGTTCGGAGCCGACGGTACGGCCGAGCCGGTCGACAGTCTCGAACCGGCGCTCGAGGCGATCGCGCGCTCCGGCTCCTATCGCCGCAACGGCAACGCCAGCAGCAGCGGCAACGCGAGCAGCAATGGCAACGCGAGCCCCAATGGCGCGGGCGGCGATAGCCCTGGTGGCACGACCGCGGGGCTCAGCGCCTTCCTCGGCAATCAAGAGATCAAGACCGGGATGAACTGTATCGTCTTCGCCCCGGCCCATGCCGGCGAATGGACCACCGAAGCGCTGGCCCTGGCGCGCAACTTCTCGGGCGCCATCTCGTTTGTACTGGGAACGGATGGGGTGGCTCCGCTCCGCCCTCAGCCGCTGTGGCGCCGGCTTCTTTTCTTCGACACCCCGCGAGAGGGGATCAGCAGCGATGAGTTGTCAGAGCTCTTGCGCCTTTTCGCCAGTGCCGGGTGCCCGGCCCAGGTGGTCGATCGGGTCAGCGGCCGGGCCTTCCGGCACCACCGTGAGCAAGGTCTGGGAGCGGTGGGATGAAGGCTAGCTGGAAGCGCCTCGTGCCGAGCCTGCTACGCGCCTCGGTGCTCGCCCTGGCGGCGGTGATCCTGTGCTGGCGGCTGACCGTCCCACTCGGTATCGCCGCCGCGGTGGCGGGGGCCTTCCTCGGCGCCCTGGCGGCCGATCGCCTGAGCCGTGACCAGCGGCTCCCTCTACGCTTGCCGAGCGTCCTAGCCCTCTCATTCCTGCTACTGGTCGTCGGTGTCTGGGTGTCACGGCTCGTGGTGGGCCTCTCTTTCGTGGCCGATTTCCTCGGCCCGGTGCTGACACTGCACTTGAGCGAGGCGGCCTTGTGGCTGTTCCTCGTCGCCCCCTGCACCTTCGCCTTGCGCTTCCTCATCAACCGGCGTCCACTCTGGGCTGTAGCCGAGGTTCTGCTCGTCGGCGTGGCAGTCGCCACCGGCTTTGCCGCCCACCGCGACGGCATGGTGCATCGGCCATTGGCGATCGGTGATTGGGCCTGGTCGCAAGGCTTCGATCCTGTGATCGTTTTCTTGCTGCTCGGTGGCCTGGCGGTGTTCCTGCTCGCCGGGATGTTGATGTCGGAAGAGAACAAGCGGCGGATTCCCCTGCACCTGAGCGCCTTGGCGCTGGTCGCGCTGGCCCTCCTGCTCTTCGTGCGAGTCAACGGCGTACCCAAGCCGCAAGGCGCTGGTGACCTCGGCCTGACCGGCGAGCCGGAGGCGGGCGAAGAAGACGAGGCGGGAGCCGAAGGGGGTGGTGGCCAAGGGGAAGACGAGAGCGACCAGATGGGCGACGTCGAGTTCAAGGACGAGTACGGCTCGAGCGGCGATCAGGCACCGGTCGCGGTGGTCGTCCTGCACGACGATTACTCGCCACCGTCCGGGGTCTACTACTTTCGCCAATCGGTGTTCTCGCAGTTCAATGGTCGGCGCCTGGTGCAGGCGCTGCGCAATGATGTCGACCGCGACATCATCAAGCGCTTTCCCTTCCAGGCTGCCGAGGTCGGCGACGCACCACCGTTGTCCGATCGGCGCGCGTTGCTCGAGACCAGTATGGGATTGGTGGTCGATCATGTGCGCCCCTTCGCGCTCGACTCGCCGGCCGCCATCATGCCGGTCAAGAACCCCAACCCGTTGCATTTCCAGCGCGCCTTCAAGGTCCGTTCCCACGTCCAGACCCTGCCGTATCAAGAGATGCTGGGCCAGCGGGCCGGTGACGCCGCGTGGAAGAGCGAAGCGTGGGACCATTACATCGAGGCGCCGAGCGATCCGCGCTATGCCGAGACGGCCGATGAGCTGCTCGCCAACCTGCGCCCCGAGTACCGCACCGACCCCCTGGCCCAGGCGTTGACGATCAAGAGCTACCTCGACGAGAACGGTATCTACAGTCGCAAGAGCCGCCACGCCGACGCGCCGGATCCCGCCGCCTCGTTTCTGTTCGGTGATCTCACCGGCTACTGCGTGCATTTCGCCCACGCCGCCGCCTACCTCTTCCGTAGCCTCGACATCCCCGCGCGAGTGGCGGCAGGCTATGCGGTGGAGGAGAGTGCTCGTGGCGGCGGCTCGACGATCATGATCCGTAGCGGCGACGCCCACGCCTGGCCCGAGATCTTCCTCGAAGACGTCGGCTGGGTGGTCGTCGATCTGGCGCCCCAGACCACCCTGGACGAACCCGTCCAGGCGCCCGATCAGGCCCTGCAGAGGATGCTGGGGGAGATGATGCGGCAGCAGCCGGACGAGGAGCAGCGCTTCGAAGACGAGTTGCGCAACCCGATCGATCTCGCCGCCATCGCTGCTCTGTTGCTGCGACTGCTGGCGGTCCTGCTGGCCGTCGCCTACGCGGTCAAGCTCTATCGCGCCGTCGCGCCGCGCTTCGTCCGCCCGCGCCAGCTCTACCGCGTGGCCTACCGCGCGGCGCTCGATCGTCTGGCAGACATCGGTCTCAGGCGCCGCTATGGCGAGAGCCGCGAAGGTTTCGCTCGCCGCAACGGTGGCCTGTCGCCATCCTTCGTGACGCTGACCGAAGAGCATCTGAAGACCGCGCTCGGCTCGCAACGACTGGCTGACGGTGAAGGTCTGCAGCGGATGAACGCTGGTGTTCGGCGCGACCTCAGTCTGCAAATACCGACCTGGCGGCGATGGCTGGGATGGCTGAACCCGATATCGTGGATGTGGGCCCGATGAGGCATGAGACTTTGACACCTGGAGAGCTGCATGGATCGTTACGAAACTGATACCGCCGTGGCCGAGCCCGAGCTGCCCGAAGACGCCGATGTCGCCGAAACCGGGACGCCGAGCGTCGAAGCCGGGACGCCGAGCGTCGAAGCCGGGACGCCGGGTGTCGAAGCTGGCGGCGAGACTGATAACACGAGCCGCTCAGCTGCTGCTGAGCCCAGCCTGGCGACGACCGGAGCCGAATCCGTGCCGGCCACGCCGGAGCCCGCCGCCTCGGTGCCACCCCCACCGGCGGCGGATCCCCTGGCCGATGCCATGGTGGTCATGGAGCGTCTGCAAGCCCGCATGCGAGCGCAGATCATTGGGCGTGATGACGTGATCGACCTGGTGCTGGTCGCCTTGCTCTCCGATGGGCATGTGCTGTTGGAGGATTTCCCGGGCTCCGGCAAGACCACCCTGGCCAAGGCCCTGGGGAGCTCGATCATCAAGGATTTGGACGAAGGTGATATCGCCGACTTCCGCCGTATCCAGTTCACTCCGGACCTCTTGCCCTCCGACGTCACTGGCGTTTCGGTCTTCGATCCGGTGGCCAACCGCTTCCACTTCCGCCACGGTCCGATTTTTGCGCACGTCGTGCTGGCGGACGAGATCAACCGCACGTCGCCCAAAGTGCAGTCGGCGATGCTCGAGGCGATGGCCGAAAAGCAGGTCACAGTCGACAATCAGACCTTCCCCCTGGACGAGCTCTTCTTCGTCATCGCCACCCAGAACCCGCTCGATCTGGCCGGCACCTACCCCCTGCCGGTGGCCCAGCTCGATCGCTTCCTATTCAAGATCCGGATGGTGCACATCGATCGCCAGGCCGAGCTCGAGGTGCTCGAGACCTACCGCCAGCGCCGCGACACCCACCGCGTCGACCTGCCCAAGGTCACTCGCTCTGAAGTGCTCGCCGCCCGCCGGGCGATCGACCAACATGTGGCGATCGACGGCCAGGTCAAGGAGTGCCTGGTCGACATCGCCCAGGCGATCCGTGAAGACGAGCGGGTGCTGCAAGGCAACTCCACCCGCAGCCTGGTGCTCATCCTGCCGGCACTGCAGGCCCTGGCGGTCTTGCGCGGCCGTGACTACGTGGCGGCAGAGGATATCCAAACCCTGATACCGCGGGTCCTTGGCCACCGGGTCGACCTGGCGCCGGGCATCACCGAACTCGAGGTGGTGCTGGAGGAGGCGATGGAACGGTCGATCGAAGGCCTGGCGCGGTCGACGATGAGGCGCCGGTGAACCGACGGAGGCTCCACCATGGGTGAGCGCGGAATTTCCGGGCCCCTCTCCCCCTTGGGGGAGAGGACTAGGGTGAGGAGTTTGCCCCGGCAGCGCGTCGAGCCCTGCCAAGAACCCTCACCCCGACCTTCTCTCTGGAAGGGGGATGGTGCCCTCACCCGAGCCAGGCTGAAGATTTTGGGTCTTACTTGGATCTTTCTGCTCACTCTCCCGCTTGCCCTCCCACTCAGCGCTCAGCCCACCACCGAAGACGTCGTCGATCCGTTCACCGAAGCGATCGAGGCGATCGCGGTCGACCGGCTGCCGCCGGGCTTCGGCCGCGACGCCATGGTGGCCGCCGCTTGGCAGGCCCTCGACGCGGAGCGTTTTATCCGTGCCCGCGAGCTGGCTCAGAGGGTGATCGAGAAGGACCCGAACTCGGTCGCCGGTCACACCATTCTGGGCTTCGTCCAGCATCGCTCGGAAGGCAATCTGCCGGTCGCCCTCTACCACCTGAAAAAGGCCAAAGAGGTCTTCGAGGAGCGCTACGGGCTGGTCCAGAGTGACGAAGCGCCCTGGCGTTGGCACGCCATCGCCACCGGCGAGCTGGCCTTCGTCAGCGGCGAGATGGGGCGCCACGAAGACAAGGTCAACTACCTCGAGGAGCGCGACGCACTCTACAGCCCGCCTTGGCCGGCCGACCGTGGCTGGCCGCTGATGCGCCTGCGGCGCTACGAGGAGGCCCGGCGGGTGGTCGACGAGGCCTTCGAGCTCGGCGACCCCGGCCAGATCGCCTCGGCGCGGACCGCCCTGTGCGCTATCGAGGCCGAGCAACAGCTACGCGAGGAAGGCTACGAAGCGTGTATGGACGCGGCGCGTTACGATCGCGCGCTGAGCCGGGGCGGCGGCCCGACCCCTTACACCAACGCCGCCGAAGCGGCCCTCGGCATGTTGTACATCGACGAGGCCGAGCAACTGTTGCTCGAGGCGACGGAGAAATTCGCCTCCGGCACCGTCTCCAACCCGTGGCTCGACCTGCTGCACCTCTACATCGCCCAGAACCGCACTCCGGAGGCTCTCGAGGCCCTGCGACGCATGCTCAAATGGCGCCGGCGGCAACCGGCCTACATGGACGAGCAGAACCGGGCCGAGACCGAGATGGCCTCGGCCATCTTCCTGATTATCGCCGGCCGGCCGGAAGACGCGGTTCGGATCACCGCCCGCGCACTCGATCGACCGGATCGCACCGGCTTCACCAGCTCCGAAGCCGAGCAGATGGAAGCCGCCGCGGCGCTCATCGATCAGTTGGCGCATCGTACCCTGGCCGAGCTGTTGGCCGAGGAGGCTTCGTGGTCGAGCTTCGGCGATGGCATGAAGGCGCGGCTCGCCTCACTGCGTGCTCGGCTACGGGCCTGGTCCTCCGGCAGGCGGGCGGCGTCGCTGTTGGTCGACGAGCGCATCCTTCTCGC
>JBCCGX010000224.1:0-11078 GCA_039029035.1 Acidobacteriota bacterium
GCCGTAACGGTCTGGGAAGCGGCCGTCTCTGGGGCTTCGCCCTGAGTCATCTCCATCGTTCGAAAGCCGTCGGGTCGATGTCGTTAGCGCGGACGCTCAGTATAGCGGTCCTGGTTCGGTCGCTGTCTCACTGACCCTTCGGGCGGCAGGATCGCGACAGAGGATGATTGGGTCGACCTTCGTAAGCCGAGAGGGCTCGGCCGGCTGCTGCGGCGGTTTGATACACTGCGCGGCGTTCGCCCACAGGATGTTGCCCGTACTAGCCGAGAGGGAGCTCGCGATGGCGCAGCCATCCAAGAAACCGGTGACCGATTTGCTGCTCGCTTGGAATGACGGCCAGGCGGCGGCTCTGGACGAGCTGATGCCTCTCGTTTACGCCGAGCTGCGTCGATTGGCCCAGCATTTCCTCAACTCCGAGCGTTCCGGTCACACCCTCGAGAGCACCGCGCTGGTCAATGAAACCTACTTGCGTTTGATCGACCAGAAGCGGGTGAGCTGGCGCAACAAGGCGCATTTCTTCGCCATCGCGGCGCAGCAGATGCGGCGCATCTTGGTCGACCATGCGCGGACCCAGAAAGCAGAGAAGCGCGGCCATGGCCGCAAGCTCACCCTCGGCGCCGCCGCCGGCCTGGGTGAGGAGCGTGACATCGATTTGATCGCCCTCGATCAGGCCCTGGAGAAGCTTGCCGCCGTCGATCCGCGGCAGAGTCGTATGGTCGAGCTACGTTTCTTCGGCGGCCTGACCATCGACGAAACCGCCGAAGTGCTCGCGGTGTCCTCGGCCACTGTGCGGCGGGAATGGACCATGGCCAAAGCCTGGCTCTACGGCCAGGTGGTCCATCGAGGATAGAAAAAGTGCTCCAGTTTGAGCGGATTGGGCGGCGTTTTTCGCGTACTGGCCGATACTCCGTGCCGTCGACCGGAGCGAGCCCCGAAAACGGCTCCTCGACAGATTCTTGCCGTCCTTGAAGGAGGACTCGATATGCCAATAAAAATGCCTCGACGCGATTGGACTGCTCTGCGAGCCACCGGGCTCTTGGCCTCGATTTGCCTCGCAGGAGTTACAGCTACCCCGGTTCTGGCGGAAGATCCACGAGGCGAGCTCGAGACCGTCCTGATCGGCTACCTGGCGCCGCCGGAGCCGCCGCTCGACTCGATCGTGAGCGTGCGAATGTCCTTCGAGGTCTTCGAGCTGGGAGCGCCGCAAGAGCTCTTCACCCTCAAGGTCTTCGATGTCGGATTCGAGGAGGAGGTGGTGAGCGAAGCGGTGCAGGTCGCCGAGGAGATCGTCAAGGTGGACGGCATCGATCCCCTGCAACCGAACGAGATCTGGATCGGCCAGCCGCCGGCGCCCATGCAGTGGATCGAGCTCACCTTGGCCGAGCCTTTGATCGACACCTCGGGCAATCTCCTGTTCGCGATCGAGCTCCAGCCGTCGCAGCTGTTATGGGGCAGCGCTCTATTGCCCCACATCGAGAAGGAATGCGGCGAGCCGCGAAGTTACTTTTCCATCGACGGTGGAGCGACCTGGGACCCCTTGACCGTCGAGGAGCTGGCTTGCCTGGGGCAGCCGACGTGCGAGGACAACGGATCGACCAACCTGCGGATCAACGTACAGCCCTGCTAGCCTCCCCCGGCCATTGCGGCCGAAGCTGTCGCAATGACGGTGCGTTCTGCGCTTCTCTTGGTGAACGGACACCTCGAGGAGCAGCAGCATGTCACCGATTGACCGATTTATGGCCACCGGCCTCGTCAGCCTGGCGATCTTCTTGTCGGGCCTGGCGGCGCCGGTCGACGCGCAGTCTTCCGGCACTCTGGTAACCCGGGCCACCGCTCCGGTACCGCGGGATCACTATCTACTGACGCTGACACTGACGCGGCACAGCCGTGACGAGGCGTTTGCCCCCGGAAGTATCGGCCACGAATGGAAGAACGCCGAGGGCGACGGGCACGGCCTGATTCAGGTCGAGTATGGGCCGCTGAAGGTGGAGATGCGCCTGATGCCGATTCGTGGCGGCCCGCCGGAGAACCAATCCTGGTCGTTGTGGCGGGCCCGATCGGCCGAGGTCGAGCTGGCGACCTATCTGCTGTCCCGTGACGCGGCGTGGAAGAGCCTGGCCGAAGACAAGGCCGCTGCCGGACGGCGTCAGCGCGGCGAGTTCTTCAACAAGGAGTACGGCGCCCTGAAGGCGGCGATGCCGGAGCTCGAAGAGCGCATGGAACGCATCGACGCCTACGCCGAAGATGCCGACCGTCTGCTCCGGTTGATCCACGGCGTGACGACCTACCGCTGGACCGACGATACCGAGCAGCCGATCTACCTTCCCCGAGGCGAGGCGCCCATTCCCGCCGCAGGACCGATCTGCGCGCAGCTCGCCGGGGCCAGCTGGCAACGTACCTATCAGGTCACCGGCACCGGCCAAGGTACGGCCGAGACCGGCCTGCGGCTCGACGGCTGGGCGACGGAGGATCTCGTCGCGGCGCGCGAAGGCATCAATGCGCAGCATTTTCGCAACGGGTTCGAGCTCGACGTGTGGCGTTTCGAGTCGGCGGATTACGAGCGCGCCGCAGCGCTGCTCGCCGACCCGCAGGCCTTGCGGAGGGCCCTGTGCGAAGATTCGGCCGAGCTGCGGCGAACCGCCGAAGGCACTTCGCTCTTGCAGGTACGACTGATGAACTGGCGGCCGCGATTCTGCGAGCCGCTGTTCGCCGGTCTGCGGCAGGTGGTGGAGATCGCCTGGCGCATGGCTTCTTCTGAGCTGCCGAACGATCTCTTCGACGGCGACGGCGAGCTGCGTTCCGAGGTGGCGCTGCGACTGCCGGAGCTCGCTCCCGGTCCTTGGTTTCGCCTGCGTCTGCCGGAGCGCTTGCTGCGCAATGATGGTGCCCTGCGTCAACAGGTGGCTAGCGGCACGTCTCACGGCACCGACCCGCGCGACGGCAGCTGGAATATCTCCGTCCAGGACCGGGCCAGCTTCCGCTGGCTAACCCAGCCGGGGCAGGGGCGCCAGCCGCCGAGCGGAGTGTCGGGAGCACGGATCTATCCCCTCTTGCCAGACCGTGGGGGGGCGGTCCGGCAGGCACGCTTGTTCCTCCACGGCCAGGGCGTCGGCGACCGATTCTCGGGTTCCTGGATCGGCCGTTGGCGACACGAGCGGGCGTTCCCCGACTCGAGGTATACGCTCGATGATCAGCTGACGGTACGTTGGGGCTTGCTGCTGGGCGGCGAGCCCGGCGTGCGGCCGCCGGAGCGCATCGACTTTCGAATCGTCGAGCTGACGGACGGTGCTTACGTGCCGATCGAGGGGCCGCTGCGCCACGGCCAGCCGTTCTTCCTCGAAGGCCAGCTCGAAGAGGAACCGCAGCGCGAGGTCTACGCCGTGACCCTGCGGGCCGAGGGCGAGGAACAGAAAGTTTTTCTGCAACCGACCGAAGGCGATCGCCGGTTGCTTCGCAGCGCGCTGCTGTACACGATGTGGGCGCTGGAAGGAGGCGACGATGCGACGCCGTGAAGGGTGGCCTCGTGACCGTGAGTGCCATCACGAGTGTTGCCGGAACCGGAGGCCTGCCGGGCGGCGGCCTTGGGCGCTTCTCGGCGCTCTTTGCGCCGCCTTTCTGACCGCTGCTTGCGGCGGTTCGGACGGCACCGACTCGCAACCTCCCGAGGCCTCGGTGCCGAGCGCGACCGGGGCTATTGCCCAGGGCTCCGCGGCGGGATCTGCCGCGGAGCCATCCTCGTCGGCCGGTTCCGAGTCGAGCCTACCGGCCGAGCTGGCGGGTGCCTGGCGGGTCAGCTATTGGGACGAGGCCCTCGGTCGGGTGGAGGGCCGGGCGACGGTTGACGCAACCGGGGCGATGGTCGAGCTGCGGCACCCCCGGACCGGGGAGAGCTTCCACCTGCGTTCGCGCTCAATGTCGCGGGCCGGCGATCGCATCACGCTCGAGCTCGAAGGCGCCTCGCCGCGATCGTCCCAGCTCGACGGCCTGCACTTTCCGCAGGAACATCTGGTCGTGCCGGTGGCGGCACGCCAGCTGACGTTCTCGCACGGCGAGGACACGCTCGAGGCGGAGCTCTTGGAGCGCCCGGAGGCGGACTCGGAGACGATCTTCCTCGATCTCGAGCTATCCGAAGGCGCCCTGGTCGGTACCTGGCGCTACCGGGGGCATGGGTTCCTCGAGCGCGACGACGCCGGCTACGGCCGCGCTGGCTACGTCGAGCGCGACGCCGACGGCACGGCCTGGGTGGTGGGCAGCGAGGGCTGGAGTCGGCCGCAGCCAGTGATCCTCGGCATCATCCCGATCGAGGATCAGCTGCGGCGGATGCGCTACTCCGACGCCACCAGCAGCCCCAACTATCCCTATCCTTTCACTGGCGATCGCTCGGACAAGACGACCCGCACCCTCTTTGTTTTTGGCCGCGACTTGCCGCTCGACCCGACCCGTCGGGTCGATATCCGGTCGGCGGATCCGAACCTCTCGTACGTCATGCTGGCTCGGCCCGGCGACGCTGCACGGTCACCTTTTCACCAGCAGAATTTCGCTCGCGGTTGGCAGAAGTTGCTGGCCGGCCTTCCGCCGTCGGCCCATGCCGAGGCGCGTCAGCTGGATGCAGTGATCGTGCGCGCCACACTGGAGGCCGGTGCGTTGCCCGGTTTCCACGAGCTGAGTTTCGAAGGCACCCGTGGCTCCTGGCTGTTGCAGTTCGGGGACAACACCGCCGCGGTCTCTTTCGTGCGCCAGGTGCGACCGCCGCGGCACGCCGAAGACGCGGTGGTCACCGAGGCCATCGGTGACGCGTTCGCACCGGAACGGGTCGCGATCGAGATCGAAACAGGGCTCGATCTGCCGACGGACACACTGCGCGTGATCGCCGGCCGCAACGGCGCGCGCCTGGCACTCGGCGGCGACGAGGGGCTGGCGGCGAGTCGCGTTGCAGCGCGGCGCTATCGCACCGCGCCGCTCCTCCTTGGCGACGGCGCTGGGAATGGCGCCGGGTCGATCTCGGTGCAGCCCGGCGACCGTCTCTATGCCAAGCTCGGCCAGCCCGGCTTGATCTCGGTCGAGCCCAAGATCGCCCAGCTGAGCATCCATCGCACGCCGGCCGCGGCCGGCATCGAAACACTGTGGACCGACGCCGTCGTCGAGGCAGCGGCTTGCCAGGGGTTCGAGGACCCGCCGATCGACGGCCTCGAAGGCCGGTCGTCGAAGTCCATCGATACCTTCCTGTTCAACAGTGGCAGCCACCGGGTACCTATTCCCGGCTGGCTGAACGCGCCGGTGCAGATCGGCCACCACGCCGCCATGCTGCTGCTGCGCCGGACCTTCGTGCAGCTGATGCGGACCTACGACGCGGAGCTGGCAGGGCTCGAGAGCGACGCACAGATCCGTGCCTATCGGCGCTACATCGAGCCCTCGGTGTGGCGCGACGGCACCGGCATCAGCCGGGTCGAGGTCGACGGGCCGGACGGGGTCGGGCAGCGTTTCGCTTCGACCTTCGACGTGCACGGTATCGCCCAGGCCTATCAGCTGACGATTCCGCAAGCCGATCGCTGGGTGCTCGACGCCACCCGCCAGGCGATTGCCCGGTACCGTCAGGCGGTGGCGGCGTCCCTCGCCAGGGCCGAAGCGATCGGCGCCTGCGAAGTCGCCGATTTGCTGCAGCTCACCGGTGCCGACTTCGAGGCGGTGGCCGAGGTCACCCGCAGCCGGTTGATGACGCTGACCGAGGTCGGGGCGGAGCTGCGCTGGAAGCCGGACCGCCGGGCGCGGGCCTGGCTGGGCAACGTCACGCTGTTGGCCGAGACCGTCGATCTGCACCGACAGCTCGCCGATCAAGACCGCGACGAGCTGACCCTGGCCTTGACCGTCGCCGCGGCACCGGTCGGGATTCTCGGCGAATTGGTCGGGCTCGAAGTGATGGTCGTCGGTGCCTTCGCCATCGACTTGCTCGACCTGGCCATGACCGGCGTCGAGATCGGCTCGGAGATCGCGACCAGCAGTGCCGAGCTGCAATTCGCCCTCGGTGCCGCCGATGTCCTAGGCATCCATCGCCTGCAGCGTGCCGAAGCTCAGGAGCGCGGCTGGGCCCACGCCGTCGGTTCGGTGCTAGCCAGCAACAGCCCGCTGATCGTCTTCGACCTGGATGCAGTCGGCAAGTTGGCGCGACTCCGGATCGTCGCCCTACCCAAGTGGGTCGAGCCCTGGCTGACCGGCCTGAAGTACCGCGACGCGATACGCGGCCGTTCGCTGGCTCGCGGTCTGGCGGGAGCGCGGAGGGCCGGCACCGAGGGCACCGTGGGTGGTGCTCGCGCCGGGCAGCTGGACGACGGGGTCGTCGCGGCCCCTGATCCGAGCTCACCCGATCCGGTGTCCGTCGACTCGCCATCGCCTCAGACAACAGCATTATGGGACCGGTTCCTGCGCGAGGCGAGCGACGGGGACCGTCGCGCCCTCTTCGCCTGGCTAGAGCAGGTCCAAACCGCCCGTCTGGCTGGCCGCCCGCTGAGCGAGCTGCAGCGCCGAACCCTGGCGTTGCTCGAAGCCTGGCCGCCGGTGCGCTGGCGCCTCGGGCGCGAGCGGCCGGAGGGGCTCAGCGAGGGGACGTGGCAGGAGGTGCGTCGCTTCATCTTCCGTGGTGACGTTGTCGACCTGCTGCAGAACGGCGGCGCTCCGGCGCTCGAGCAGGCGCTGTCGTCGGGCGGCAGGCGCGGTGCGGTCGCGCGCGAGGTACTCGAGTTCACCCCGCAGCGCACCCCGGAACAATTTCTGCGCGAGGTGGAGGCGCGGATGAAAGTGCGCGACAGCCCGGGGGCAGAATACTTCGATCAGACCGGGTCCTCTGACCTCGCCCGAGAGCACCGGCTGCAAGCGCTCGGCTGGTTCTTCGAGCTCACCGGGCCGGCTGCCGACGGTCTGCTGGACCTCAAGGTCATCGACCCAAACAAGAACTTCGCGGCAGTCAAGCGCGGCTACCTCGAGAGCGAAGCCACCTTCGTCCTCAGCTCGGCTTTCCGGCGCCAGGTGCTACCGTACATCTCGGGTGGCCTACCGGTTCCACTGAACGAGAAAGGCGTGCCAACGATCCAATACATGACCCTGCGGCTGATGAAGGATCTGGGCATCGGGTACGCCGGCAGCGGCAGGCCACTGAAGAAAGTCAAGATGTCGACCATCGCCAACTTTCGAGCTTGCTTCGAGCTCGAGTGGATGCGCAAGACCTACCGTCCGGAGTCGACCATCGAGGATCTCGTCGCCGAGGGCGCGGAGGAGCGATTCCTGATGCAGACCCATTCGATCCGCTACGCTAAGTCCTTGCTCGCCATGGCGGGCTACAGGGTGACCGGCGCGCGGATGGCGATCGAGGGCATGTTGCGGGACGGCATGCAGGTCCGCTCGTCGATGTCGAGCTTGAGCGGGCTTTACTCGCCGGCGCGCTACGGCGGTGTCCCCGAGTCGAAGGCGGAGTTCCTGCAGCGCTTCGGCATGTCGGAGCAGGCTGAGGGTGCCAATTTCTTCGACATCGAGCTGACCGTCGAGCCTATCGCGGGAGGCAGCGCGTGACCCGATGCTCGATCCTGGTGTTGCCGCCGTCGGCGCCGCCCCTTGCCGGCGCCCGGCCGTTGCGGCAATTCCACCAGCTGGATCGCTTCGCCAGCCAACTCGCAGCGGTTCTCGGAGCTCCGGTGCCAATCGTCGAAGGGGATCTGAACGCATCGCCCGAGGGCTTCGTCCTGGTCATCGGCGGCGACCCCGCGATCTGGCGGAACGATCCCGCCCTGGCTCCTCGCTGCGTCCCGATGTTGGTCAATCTGGGAGATGCCTTCCGTTGCGTGGGCGTTCTCGGCATGCCGGCGGCGATCACCTCAGAGGGCTACCTCGATTGGCAACATGGCCTCGCAGCGTCCGGCCTGGTGGCGGGTACCGAGGCCACTCGGGCGGCCGGCTTGGCGGTAGGGGCCTCGCGCGGCTCGGCCAGCAGGATCGAGGGTGGTGGCAGCCTGCCGGAGCTCCTGGCTCGCATCTTGGAGATCTATGGAGGACGCTAGCCGGAACGCTCGAGAGCCGCCTGGCTCTCGGCGAGCCCACGTTCGATCTTGGCGATGGCTCGTTGGTCGAGCGGATGCCGGGATCGATGAATGGCCAGTGCCCGGAGATAGGGGTCTCGAGCCTCGCGGTGGCGTCCTACGGTGCCCAGGAGCTGGGCCAGGCTTGCATAGCTGAAGGCGAGGTCGGGATGGTCTTCCGTCAGCAACTCTCGGCGTAGGTCTAGCGCCTGCTGGTAGAAGTCCAGCGCCTCGTCGTAACGCTTCTGCTTCTGCATGATCGCGCCCAGGCTGTGGAAGCTGTAGGCCATGTCGGGATGGAGGTCGGGAGCGTAGAGGTCTCGCTGGATGACCAGAGCCCGCCGATACAGAGGCTCGGCTTCATCGAACCGCTCTTGCCTTAGACGAATGGTCGCCAGCAGATCGAGGTCACGGGCGAGATTGACGTGCCGTTCGCCGAACAGCTCGCGGTCGATCTCGAGGGCTTCGGTCGCCAACTCTTCGGCGGCTGCGTGATTCTCTTGGTTGAAGAGCAACACGGCCAGGTTGTTTAGGCTGTTGGTGACGTCCGGGTGGCGCCGGCCGAAAAGCTGGCGGCGTAGGTCCAGAACCTGGCGCAGCAGATCCTCGGCCTCTGCCACGCGGCCGGTCGCCCACAGCGCGGTGGCCAGATTGTTGAGGCTCTCCGCCACCTCGGGGCTCTGCTCGCCGTGGACTTGGCGACGCTTGGCGAGCGTTTGCCGGTGGAGATCTTCGGCGGCTTCGAATCGACCTTGCTGATACCGCAGCCGGCCGAGGTCGTTGAGCCCTTCGGCGACCCGCGGGTCGTCCGGGTCGAGGAGTTGGTCGTATAGCTCCAGAGCGCGTTGGAGGAGCTTCTCGGCGCGATCGTGGTTGGCTTGCTCGAGAGCTAAACGACCCAGGTGGGCCCAACTGGTCGCGGTCTCGGGGTGCCGATCACCAACCGACTGCTGGCGGAGCTCCAAAGCTTCTTGCAAGTGCGCGCCTGCGGGCTCATAGAGACCGATCTTCTGATAAGCGACGCCGAGGGTATCCAACAAGGTCGCCAGAACTTCCGGTTGATCTCCCAGCTCGGTGCGGGCCCGTGCTTCGCTGCGCTCCAGGGATTCCGGCGAAATGGCATCGCGCCGCGGGTTGGAGACATCGTAGACATTGACCAGGAGACGCGTGACCTGCTCGGCCTTGAGCCGCTCGCGTTCAGCCAGGCGCGCCTGCCAGAAAGCGGTCATCGCGGCGACGAAAACCGTCAGAATGGCCAGAAGGCTGGCGGTGACTCCGAACCGGTGGCGACCGACGAATTTGCCGAGGTGGTAGGGCCAGGTATCCCTACGGGCCACCACCGGCAGGCCTTCGAGGTGGCGTCGCAGGTCCTCCGAGAGCTGCTCCACCGAGGCGTAGCGCCGCTCCGGCTCCTTGCGCAGGGCCATCAGCACGATGTTGTCGAGGTCGCCGCGAAGGCGCCGGCTCAGCTTGACGGCGAGTCCGTGGCGCGTGCGGCTCGGTGTCACCGGGGTTGCCCGATCAGCGTTGTCGCCCGCCTCCCCTTCGACCACCTCGGTGGCGGGTCGCGAGACGGCGGTGCTCGGCTTCTCGGGCTCCTGCTCGCACACCACGCGCAGCACCTCGGGCGAATGACGGCTGGCGAAGCGATAGGGACGGCGCCCGGTGAGCAGCTCGTAGAGCACCACGCCGAGAGCATAGACGTCGCTGGCGGTGGTGATCGGTTCGGCCCGCAGCTGTTCCGGGCTGGCGTACTCCGGTGTCATCAGGCGCTGGCCGGTCAGGGTGGAGGCCAGGCCCGGCTCGGCCAAGGCCGGCTCGAGCAGCTTGGCGGTGCCGAAGTCGAGCAGCTTGGGCTCGCCCGTCACGGTGACCAGGATATTGTTCGGTTTGATATCGCGGTGGATCACCAGGTTCTGGTGCGCGTAGTGCACTGCGGCACAGACCTTGCGGAAAAGCTCGAGGCGCTGCTCGATCGTCAGATGGTGGCGCTCACAGTAGTCGTTGATCGGTTCGCCTTCGATGAACTCCATCACCAGGTAGGGCTGGTCGTCGTCGGTGGTGCCGCCGTCGAGCAGGCGAGCGATGCCGGGATGGTCGAGGTGGGCGAGGATCTGGCGCTCCTGGCGAAAGCGCGCGACCAGCAGCTCGCTGGCCATGCCACGGCGGATCAGCTTGATGGCGACTTGCTGGCTGTACTGGGCGTCGGCCCGCTTGGCGAGATAAACGGCCCCCATGCCGCCTTCGTCAATCTTCTCGAGAATCCGGTAGGGGCCGATCTCGCGCCCCGACTTGGGCAGGCTGTTGTCGACCTGCGGCGGCGGCTCGATGAAAGTGTCCGCCAACTCGTGATCGGCCAGCAGCGCCTCCACCTGCTGCTGGAGATCGGAGTCGCCAGCGCAGGCTCCGGCAAGGAACTCCGGCCGTTCGCTGGCCGGGCGGTCCAGGGACCCGAGGAAGACTTCTTTGATCTCGTGCCATCGCTCCGGAGTCATGGCGAAAAATTCTAACGAAAGAATGAGCGGTTTTCTATATGTGTTCCGCGTACTGGACAAGGCGATACGAGATCTCGCAAGCCGGAGTTTAGAAGGCGGGTTCGGATAGGGGGCTGAGCTGTCGGTCTTCTCGGTAGATTCGGGCCTCTTTGGGCGAACTTCGCTGCGTCAAGAAAATGTAACGTAAAGGAGACGCTGTGCGCGATCTGAATACCAATGGGAAAGTAGTGTTTCGTTTTGCGGTTTTGTTATGCTCGATGTTTCTTTGTGTCGCCTCGGCACAGGCCCAGTTGACCGGCTATCCGGGCAAGCTCGTTTGTGGCTATGAAATAGGCGATGTGCCCTTGCTGAGCGACCCCACGCCGTTGACGCCGCCTCAGAAATACGAAAACTTCAAGCCGGGTAACTATGCGACGGCGTTCAACGTTCTGAACTTGAACGCGACCCAGCAAACCGTCAGCTTTCTTTTGACTCTGGATAATGCGGGGCCGTTTCTGGTTCTCACCGTAACGATCAATCC
>JBCCGX010000225.1:0-11075 GCA_039029035.1 Acidobacteriota bacterium
CAGCACGGCTCGAACCCCGTCGCCATCACCGTCGACCGCGATCCAAAAGCGCGACTCGCTCTCGGCGAAGCGATCCGCCACCGCGCCGACGGGCCCGGCGCCATAGACGATGGTCACCTGGTCGCCGGCGGCGAGGGGCCGTCCCTCGACCGTGATACCCAGCAGCTGCTGGTCGAGGGTCCGCGGGACAAGGCGCACGCCGGGCGCAGTCGTCGACACGGTGGTGAAACCGGCCGCAGCCGGTGCCTCCACCTGCGGCGTCGACCATCCCCAAAAAGGTGAGATCTGCAGGTAGATCGTGCCACCGACCGCGACGCCGAGCGGGCCGGCCTCGAACACGATCGTCCAGCTGCCAGCCGTAGACACCCGCGCCACCGGCGCGCTGTCCCCGCTGCTCTCGAGCCACGCCCGGCCGCCACCGTCGGACGGGTGGCGCTCGCGAGCCAGATCCTGGCGCAGAGCCTGGTCGACGTCGAGCTTCGGCTGGCGTGCGGGCTCGGCTCGCGCCGCGGCAGGGCTATCGGTAATCAACCCTGTCGGCACCTCGCCCTCCGGCGGCCCACTGCAAGCCGCCACGACGGAGAAACTGACTCCGACAACGAGACGCCTCCAAGCCGCAATCGACCGGCCGCGGCCCAGCCCTAACCACCCGGCGAAAACGCTGTCTGCGTCGCTCAATTGAGCAACGGGGGCGGCACGTCGGGACGCAGCTCGATCCCCATACCGAGCAGGGTCAGCAGCATCTCGTGCCGTTTGGCGACGTCGGGTGCTTCGAGCAGCGCCTGCTTCTCGGCCGGGGGAAAGGGCAGCGCCATCGCGATACTGTTGAGCAGCGCCAGGCCGGTGAGCTCGCCCAGCCGCTCGAGCTCCAGGGGCACCTGATGGGCGTCGGCAAATTGGCGTAACGCGTCCATCAGTTGATCCGGCGAAACGTCGGCCTCGATATCGTCCCGATCGATCGCGAAGCGCTCAATATCGGCTTCGACCCGGCGGTAGCCACGCGTCAGCGGCAGCTCTCGGGCCACCCGGAACCGTCGAATGCCGCGCAGCAAGAGGATGAAACGCTCATCGGGCAAGCGCTCCCACCGTTCGATCCGCCCGACACAACCCACCTCGTAGAGGTCGGGATGGTCGAGCTCGGTCGGATCTTCACTGTCGACATAGGTTTCCGGCTTGCCGCGATAGGGCTGAATGACGCCGATGAAACGCTCCTCCCCCAAGGCATCTTCGACCATATTACGGTAGCGCTTCTCGAAGATGTGAAGGGGTAAACGGCCGCCGGGTAGCAGCAGAGCGCCGGTGAGCGGGAAGACGGGAAATCGGTGAGGAATCGAGTCCACGGCGGCTAGCGGGCCGGCCTCGAAGGATATGCCCGGCCATCGGGATCCCGTTCCGGCGATTGGTCATCCTACCAGATCCTTATTCCAGGGCGACGTCGAACGGTGCCCGCTCGAGCTCCGACAGGATACGCCGGTTCTCGCGCCAATCCTTCGCTACCCGAACGGTCAGATCGAGATACACCCGCTTCTCGAGATACTTCTCGAGATCGCGCCGCGCCGCGGTGCCGATCGCCTTGATCTGGCGGCCGCCGGCACCGAGCAGGATCTTGCGCTGGCCGGGTCGCTCGCTGAGGATCGAAGCGTAAATCGCCACCATGCCATTCTCGCGCTCCTCCCACGAGTCGACCACCACCGCGACGCTGAACGGCAGCTCTTCGCGCGTGCGCTCGAGTACCTTCTCACGGATTCTCTCAGCCACCAGGAAGCGCTCGGGATGGATGGTCAGGAGCTCGGGGTCGTAGAGCGGCCCGCCTTCAGGCAGCAGCTGCCACAGGGTCTCGAGCACCCGATCGGTCCCGTCGGCACGCAGGGCCGAGATCGGTACGATCTCGCTGAAGCCTTGCTCGGCATAGAGCGCCATCCGCGGTAGGAGAGTCGGCTTCTCGATCCGATCGATCTTGTTCAACAGCACGACCTTGGGTGTCTCGACATGACCGATCCATTCGAGCATGAAGGCATCGCCGGAGCCGTGCTTCTGGCTGACGTCGACCAGCAGGCAGACCACGTCAGCGTCGTTCAGCGCCTCCTGCGCCGCCTTGACCATGTTGCGGTTCATCCGGTGCTTCGGCCGATGCACCCCTGGTGTGTCGTAGAACACCATCTGTCCTTGCGGCTCGCTGAGGATCCCGACCAGGCGATGACGGGTGGTCTGCGGCTTGTCAGAGACGATCGCCACCTTCTCTTCGAGCAATCGATTCATCAGAGTCGATTTGCCGGCGTTGGGCCGGCCGACCAGGGCCACGGTACCGGCCTTGTAGACCGGGTCTGTCTCGGGCATCGTTTTCTCCTGCTGAGCGACTGTGTCTGCTGAGCGACTGTGCCTGCTGAGCTGCTGTCCCTGCTGAGCTACTGTGCCTGCTGAGCTACTGCGCCTGCTCGAGCTCCACGACTGGCGCCGGACCGACGGTGACGGTCAGCACCCGGCGCTCGTCGGCTTCCTCGATGGCAAAGGCCAGACCGTGGGATTCGAGGCTTTCGCCAGCTTTGGGCACGTAACCCAGCTCGCCGCAGATCAGTCCGGAAACCGTCTCGTACGGTAGCTCGTCGAGCTCGACCGCTAAATCGAACATCTCGTCCAGGTCTTCGAGGGCGATTCGACCACGGACCCGCCAGCGATGGTCGTCGATCGCGACCCGCAGGCGGCGTGGGCTCTCGTGCTCGTCGGCGATCTCGCCGACGATCTCTTCTACCAGGTCCTCGACTGTCACCAGACCCGCGACACCGCCGTATTCATCGACCACGATGGCCATCTGCTGCTGCAGATGCTGTAGCTCTTCGAGCAGATCGGGCAGGGGCTTGGACTCGGGCACGTAGTGCGGCGGGTTGGCCAGGCTGACGACGTCGGTCTCGAGGCCGTTGTGAATCGCTTCGAAGAGATCGCGGATGTGCAAGATGCCGACGATCTGATCGATCGACTGCCCATGGACTGGCAGCCGCGCGTGCTTCCACTCGAAAAAGGCTCGTGCCAGATCTTCCAGGTTGGCATCACTGGCCACGCTCTTGATCTCGACTCGTGGCGTCATCACGCTGCGCACCTGGCTGTCGCCGAAATCGACGATACTACGCACCAGCTCCTCTTCCTCGGGCTCGAGAATACCCTCCCGCCGGCCGACGTCGATGAAGGCGTCGATCTCTTCCTCCGACGCCTCGTCATCATCCTCCTCTTCCTCGTCGACCGCAGTCATCCGCACCAGCGGTGCGAGCAGCCAGACCAGGGGCACGGCAAGAGCGTAGAAGCTGCGCAAGACCAGGGTGAGGAATCGCAACGCCCCTTCGGCATGGAGTTGCACCAGGCGCCGGCTGACCCATTCGACGACGAAAACCAAGCCGGCGACGCTGGCCAGCGCGACCCACCAAGCGCTGGTCATCCGCGGGCTGAGTACCGCCCACAAGGCGCCCACGACCACCAAGGGCATCAACTTGGCGACCAGGCTGACGAGAAAGCGGAAGGCCTCGAAGCGAGCCGGACGATCGAACAGCTGGCGTAGGCTGCCGCCGGCCTCCTCGGCCCAATGCCGCAGCCGGATCGGTCCGCTGCGCTCGAGCAAAGCGGACAGGATCGACAACTGGATCGACAACGGCACCCCCAGCGCCAGGCACCAGCTACTCAGCCACAGTGGCACGCCGAGCTCACTCATCGCCGATATGCCGGAGCCGCAGGCGCTGCTCCAGTCTCTCCATGGTGCCGTCGTCGGTTTCGTGGTCGTGGCCCAAACAGTGCAGGACTCCGTGCAACAGCAAGGTGCGCAGCTCGATCTCGGTGCTGTGCCCGAGCTCGCCGGCCTGGCGCCGGGCGGTCGGTACCGAGATCACCACATCGCCGAGATGGCTCGGGTCGGTCAGGCGCCGCAGAGCCTCGCCATCGGCCGCTGCGTGGCCTGCCGGAGCCATCAGGTCACCCGGGAAGCTCAGCACGTCCGTCGGCCGATCATGGCCGCGATAGCTGCCGTTGAGGCGGCGCATTTCGCGGTCGCTGACGAAACGGACCGCGAAGCTCGCCGCCCGGGGCACGAGCTCGTCGATCAGCGGCGCGATCCACGGCCTCAACCGGCGGGCACCGGCCTCAGGATAGCCGCAGGGGTTCTGGATCTGGATTTCGCACCGCCCGTCACCTCGTAGGTCAGTGGGCGGCGCGTTGGTTCTGGGAGGTTCGCTGTTCAACGTCGTCAAGGATATCAGCTCAGCAGCAATCTGTCGGGTGGCTCAAAGCCCCTTACTCAGCTCGCGCGCCGCGCTGCGTCCGTCTCGGCTGGGTTGGTTTCTGCTAGGTCCGTTTCGGGTACGTCCGTCTTGGCAAGATTGGATTCGGCGAGGTCCGGCTCGGCTCGGCTCGATTCGGCCGGCCTCGACGCCGTCTTGGCCGAACCGCGAGCGATGGCCGGGGCTGGGACCTCGTGGCTCGATTCGCCCGCCCGCTTGCGCGAGCGGTTCTCGCCACGCCCGGACCGGCGGTTGAAATCGAAGCCCGGATAGTCCACACGCCGGTGGTAGATATTGGTCAGCACCCGCAGGAAGGCCTCCTCGACCTTGTGCAGGTCGCTCAGGGTGAGGTCGGTCTCGTCGAGCTGACCGTCGTGCAGGCAGTCTTCGATCAATGTCTGAATCAGGTGGCGAATCTGCTGCCGACCGGGGTTGACCAGCGTCCGGCTTGCCGCTTCCACACCGTCGGCCAGCATCAACACGCCCATCTCCTTCGATTGCGGCTTGGGGCCGGGGTAGCGGAACTCCTCTTCGCGCACCTCCTCGGTGCAAGGGTCGCAGCGCTCTTTGGCCCGGTTGTAGAAAAACTTGATCAGCCGCGAGCCGTGGTGCTGCTCGATCGCGTCCATGATCGGCTGCGGCAAATCGAGCTTGTAGGCCAGCTCGAGCCCTTCCTTGACGTGATTGATCAGGATCAGGGCGCTCATCGAGGCCTGGATCCGGTCGTGGGGATTCTGTCCCGGAATCTGATTCTCGATGAAGTAGCGCGGCCGGAAGATCTTGCCGATGTCATGGTAGAGGGCACCGGTGTGGACCAAGACCGAATCGCCGTCGATCGCCTCACAACCTGATTTGGCGAGATTGGCCACCGCCAGGGAATGCTGGAACGTGCCTGGGGCCTCGAAGGCCAGGCGGCGCAGGATCGGCAGGTTGGGATTGGCCAGTTCGATGAGCTTGATCGAGGTCGTGATCTGGAACAGGGTCTCGAAGATCGGCACCGAGAAGCTGGCCACCGCCGCCGCCAGCAGGCCGCCGAGAAAACCACACAGCAGATCGAAACCGATCTGCGGTAGCCCACCGCTCACCTCTCCACCCATTGCCTCGAGCGCCAGCAGGGCGACGACGTTGATCAGGCCGACGACGCAGCCGGCACGGGTCATCGCAGAGCGTTGCTTGAACTGATGGTGGTCGAGAGCGTAGACCGCCGCCAAGGAGCTCGCCAGACAGTAGACCATCATCATCCAGATGGCCTCGCCGACCACGATGTGGCCAACCAACAACGAGAAGACCAAAGACAGGACCAGGGCGGTGTTGCGCCCATAGAGCAGGACCGCCAGGAGAGCCAGAGAGGCAAGCGGAATGGCGAACGAATAACTCGCCACCGAGTTGTAGGGCTCGCGCTGGATCGCATTGCCCAGGGCCTCGGCCACGAAGTAAGCGAAGCGTGCCCCCAGAATGTGCAGCATCAGCAGGATCAGGCACTCGCTGCAGAAGCGTTCGCGACTGCGGTCGCGACGCTTCTCCTGGCCGCACATCAACCACACCAGGAGGCTCGCGGCGACCAGCAGAAAGAACGTCCCAAGGCCGGTGAGCAGCAAGCGATTCAGATCGCGCTGTCCGGCCATCTGATCGATCGCACGGGCGGTGATCTCGTCCACCTTGGCGCCCTTGCGGACGATCACTTCGCCTTGGCGGATCGAGTGCGCCACGGTGCCGACGGTGTTGGCGGCTTCCTGGCGTAGCTCCAGGGTGGCGCTGGAGTTGAAGGTCAGGTTGGGCGAGACGTTGGCCAAGACGAGCTCGGCGAAGTCCGTCCGCTGACGCTTGCGGACACCCGCCCAGTTCAGCAGATCGAGCTCGACCACCTGCACGACCTGCTCCGGATAGTCGAGGTAACCGTAGAGATCGAGCTGTGTATCGCGCACCCCCGAGGGCAGCTCCTGGACCGTGATGCCGCGCACCCGATGCTCGAGTACCAGCTCCTTGTCGCTCACCACACCTTGGCGAAAAACCCGATTCAGCACCGCAGCCAGACGGTCTTCGATCTCGGTCGAAAACTCTTTGTCGATCAGCAGCTCGACCTGGGTGCGCGTGATCTTGAAGGTACTCTGCTCAGCGAGACGCGCCAAGAGATCGGCCCCCGGATCTTCCACCGCTTCCTCGCCCACCGCGGCCAGACCTTCGGTCACGGCCTGAGGCTCCGGTTGGTCCCGAGCCCCTTCGGCCTGCTCTTGCGCCTCGTCCTCGGGCGCCGCCAAGGCCGCTCGCCCGGCTTCGAACAGCTGGGCCAGCTGGCGCCGGGCGTCAGCCTCGATGGCGCGATCGAAATCGTAGACCGGCAAGACCTCGTTCCGGGCCTGCTCCTGCAGCGCCTGGGTCGCCGAATCGTTGGTCACCGACAGATCTTCGTCGGCGATGTAGGTCCGTGCGGCGATCGAGCCTACCTCGACCGGCGGTACGAAAAAGACTCGTCGCGGCAATAAGCACCAGGTGGAGGCCAAGACGAAGAGCACGATCCACAACGGGCTGAGCTCGAGCAGGCTACGCCAACGGCGACGCAGCTGATGCTGTAGCCGTGGCAGCCCTTTTTTGGGCGGCCGACGCAGCACTCCGCTACGCGCGCCGCGCCGGCCTGAGCCCGGGTTCGGTGACTTCTTCTGGCCCATCAGCCGGTCTTTGGCCCGGCCAATGCTGTCCAACCAGGGACTGTAGAGCCAGAGGCTGTCGAACCAGAGGCTGTCAAATCAGACACCGTCAAATCAGACCCTTTCGAAGCCCAAGCGCTTGGCGGATGGTCGTCCCAGAGGCAAGCTCCGGAGCGCTCACGAGACAGACGAACAACCTACTTTACACCGACCGCTGCGCGGGGACCAGCCACCGGCTCGGCTACCGGTTCCGCCATCCGCTTGTCGTGGGTCTCGTAGGCCGCGACGATGCGCTGCACGATGGGATGGCGCACCACGTCCCGTTTGTCGAAGTTGACGAAGCCGATGCCTTCGACGTCGCGCAGGATCTCCTGGGCCTCGCGCAGGCCGGAGGACTGGAAGGACGGCAGGTCGACCTGGGTGATATCACCGTTGACCACCGCCTTCGAGCCGAAGCCAATCCGGGTCAGGAACATCTTCATCTGCTCCGACGTGGTGTTCTGGGCCTCGTCGAGGATGACGAAGCTCTCGTTCAGCGTGCGGCCCCGCATGAAAGCGATCGGCGCGACCTCGATAATGCCGCGCTCCAGCAGGCCACCGACCTTGTCGTAGCCCAGCAAGTCATAGAGCGAATCGTAGAGTGGTCGCAGGTAGGGATTGACCTTTTCGGCCAGATCACCGGGCAGAAAGCCCAGTTTCTCTCCCGCTTCCACCGCCGGCCGCGCCAAGACGATGCGGCGCACCTTCTTCTCCTTCAGTGCCGCCGCCGCCATCGCCACTGCCAGAAAGGTCTTGCCAGTACCCGCGGGGCCGATCGAGACGACGATGTCGTGCTCGAGCATCGCCTTCATGTAGAGGTATTGATTCAAGCTTCGCGGCGCGATCAGCCGCCGCACCGCGCTGAGCATCTCGTTGGTCGGCTGGAAGAACTCCACCAGCGACAGATCCGGAGCCTGCGAGGCGACACGAATCGCGGTGCGCATATCCTCGGCGCGAAAGCGAAATCCGCCAGCTCCGAGGGTCGAAAGCTGGCTCATCAAACGCTCGACCGCTGCAACTTGTGAGGCTTCGCCGTCGATCGACAGCTCATTGCCGCGGGCCGCGAGCTGCACGCCGAAAGCGCGCTCGATGCGCTTCAGATTCTGGTCATGGGCGCCGAAAAGGGACTCCAAGCCCTCTTCGGCGAGGGTCAATCGAGACATGGAGAATCTTTCGTCAGAGTGGTGGGGCTGCGCGCGGCAGCAAGACATGTTGGGGTGCGGGGAACAAGCCAGGCGTGTGGCGGAGAAGGATGGCACTCGCGCCAGACTCGCCAGGGCGCACACCCTATCACGACCGGCAGCAAGTATCGGTCAAGGGTCGTACAACAGCTCGAAGCCGAGGACTGCGACGCCCAGACGCCGGTCGTCGGGCGAGCTTTTGAAGCGTCGGCTGGGGACGAAAGAGTCACTTCGGATACCGACGATCAACTGCTCACTGCCGACCGTCGCGCCGAGGTCGATCTCGGCCGACCAGGTGTCCTTCTGGCGCAGCGGCTCGACCCGGACATCGAGTCGCTCGGCGCCGTTGGCGAAGATCCGGAGCCGACAGCCGTCCGGGCTGTTGTCAGCAATCGTCAAGCGCAGCCGCCGGGGCGGTCGCGAAGGGGCGATCGGCAGGGTGAGCTCGGCATCGCCATCGGTCCAGCGCACCACCCCCACCGCCCAGGTCTCGTAACCGTAGAGGCCGCGCTCGTTCTGGCCGATCATCGGTGATGCAGCAACGGAGGGCACAGGCCGCAGGCGCTCCGAGCCGGCCGCCGGATCGCGCTCGAGGGCGAAGAGCTCGACCTGGTTGACGCCTTCCTGGAACACCGCCGGGTCGACGACCGCCGACCAGCGCTCGGGTTCGAACGCCCAGCTCCGGGTGGCCGCCGCGAGGCGACCGTTGACGGCGACCAGAAGCTCGACCGGCGACGTCACCCCGCCGTCGACCAACCGGCCGCTCAGGTGCGCCGGCAGATGGCTGGCTGCGGAACCGACCTCGAGGGCCCCGGTCGGCAGCCGCAGCCAGTAGCGGTAGGCTGTCGGGGGACCAAGGACCTGCTCGCTAACCTCCCGGCCGAGCCAGGCACGGAGCGGGCCGATACGGAAGAGATCACGCCCCCCGTCCGCCGCACGGGGGAAGCGGCCTTCGAGTTGCGCCAGGGCGGCGCGCTCGCCGGCGGCGAGATCGGCCGGCGGAATCTCGATCGGCTCTGCCATCGGCCGGCGATAGGGAACAAACTCGATCAGCTGCCGCGGGACAGTTGTCGGGTCGGCGAGTGACACGCCGTCGACCGGCCAGGGCACTTCGGCGCCGACCAGCTCGGTGATCGTCGGTAAGACGTCGATCAGCGACGCGGGGCGCTCGTCGATCACGCCCTGGTGCTGCTCCGGTGCTTTGATGATCAGCGGAACCGGCAGGATCTGGGCAAAGTTCTCCGGCGTCATGCGGCGGTTGCGCAGGCCGGCGGTAAAGGCAGCGCCGTGATCCGCGGCCACCACCACCACCGCCCGATCCCACAAGCCCGCCGCCTCGAGCCGGTCGATCACTTCGCCGAGCAAGTGGTCGACATAACCCAACTGCAGCAGGTGCCGCTGCTGGTTCTGCACCACGGCCCACTCGTCGTCGGCCATCCTGTCCCCCCTGAGTCCCACCACGTGACTCTCGAGGCTGTAACGCTGGCCCGAGGGCAGGTACTCGAACGGCGGATGGGGCAGCAGCACATGCAGGAAGTGCAGCACCGGGCGATCCGTCGGCTGGATCCCGGCCAGAAAACGCTCCACCTGGGTCACGCGGTCACCGCGGGCGCGTCGCCGCCAGTCGGACTCCCAGGCCTCGGTGTCGGCGAAGAGCATCCAATTCTGGCTCACCGGCGGTAGAAAACCGGTCCAGTCGGTGGGCAGTAGCACGTGCAGGTAGAGGATCCACAGGTCGCTGAACAGCGAACCGAGGCGGGCGCCGAGCCCTTCACCCGAGTTGTTCGCGGAGCACAGGCGGGCTGGGCAGATCTGGGTCACCACCTCGGATACGTTCATCTCATAGCTGTCGCCGAGCAGGGTAAAAAGGCTATGGGGGTAATCAGGAGCGATCGGCAAGCGGGCCTTGTCGGGCAAACGGCCATCCAAGATCGCCGGCACCGCGATCACGGTGAAGTCACTCACCGCGGTGGCACGACGAAACCAGGTCGCTTGGTCAGCCAACGCGGCAAAGTTGGGATAACGCACCGCATCGATCGCCCCCGGAGAAGCGAGGAGCGAGGTCAACGGCAGCTCGTCGAAAACGAGCAGCACAATCGGCGTCGTGGCCTCGGTCGATGCCACGACCTCGACCTCGCCGGGACGCAGGATCTTGCCAACGTCGGGACGCAGCAGGAAGACGGCGGGAAAGATCACCACGGCCGGGATCATGAAAGTCAACAGCTGCCGCGCCGGGCGCCAACGATCCACAGCTAGCGCACCGGCCAGGCCGATCAGCAGGGCGAGGCCAAAGGCCAGCCCGGCGCCGAGGGCGGCGGACCGATCCAGAGCCGGCAACAGGATCGCCGCGATCAGCCCCGTACACAGCAGACCGTGCAGGCCACGCTGCAGCCGCCGATCAACGAGCCGGGCGAGCCCCTCGAGGACGATCAGAGGCAGCGGGACCACCAGACTGAGGACCGCCGCCAGGAGCCACAGGTCGATCGGCAGCGAGCGGCGGACAGCGAAGAATTCGGGGCGCTGACCGAGCAGCTCGAGCAGTGGCTGGCCGACGGCAAAGGCGCTCAGAACGACGAGGTGGAGAGCATCGACGGCGAAGGGGCGACGCGCCCTCGGCACACCGGAGCTGGGCCGTTCTCCAATCGCTGGGCTGTGGCCCCTTCGCGCTTCATCAACGTCACAAGGCGGTTGACCCCTGAAAACCGGCGTTTCGTCAACTCGACGCCTCGGTTCTTCGGCACTGTTTCGTTTCGGAGTCATGCGAGCCTCTTGCGTCGATGCTCCGACATGGCGTCACGACCCGGGGGGCGAGCCCCCTGGCTCCAGACATCGACGGACTGCCGCAATGTGGTGCAGATCGTGGAAGTGGGTAAAGAAAAGCATCTCGCGCACCGTCAGCTTGCCGAGCAGGGGATGCGGCAGGCGATGTTTGTCGAGCGCCGCCTCGCTCC
>JBCCGX010000226.1:0-11040 GCA_039029035.1 Acidobacteriota bacterium
CAGCATCGACGTCGACCAGACGCGCACCCGCGAGCGCACCGAGGGCAAGCTGACCATCGCGCCGACCGAGAGCCATCGCCTGATCGGTTCCTTCATGGAGCGCGAGTCGTCGACCGCCGGTGATCACTTCTCGGCCGTCGATCTGACCACGGTCAACGCCGCGCGGATGGATCCGGAAGAGCTCGTTTCCGGCAACTACACCGGCGTGCTCACCGAGAGCTTCTTCGTCGAGGCGCAGTACTCGGAGCGCGACTACACCATCGGCCAGGGCTCGGGCGCCCAGACCACCGAGCGCATCGGTGGCACCTGGTTCGTCGACCTGACCAGCTTCTCGTTCATCGCTTCGCCGGTCTTCTGCGCCGTGTGCCGTGACCAGCAGCGCAACAACGAGAACGGCATCGTCAAGGCGTCGTACTTCCTTTCCGGGGAGAAGACCGGCTCGCACGACATCGTCGCTGGGTACGACACCTTCAACGACATCATCGTGGTCGAGAACCATCAGTCGGGTAGTGACTTCTCGGTCTGGTCCTTCCAGCCGTTCATCTACCGCGGCACTGAGGTGTTCCCGCAGTTCACCGCCAACGGTCCGAACCGCCTGCGCTTCGACCCGGTGGAGAACCCGACCCAGGGCACCGATTTCGAGACCCGTGCGTTCTTCGTCAATGACACTTGGCGCCTGAACGACAAGTGGACCTTGAACCTCGGTCTGCGCTACAACGAGAACAACTCGGTGGACGCTGGCGGCGCGCTAGTCTCCGACGACACCAATCTCTCCCCGCGCATCGGTTTCGCCTACGATGTCAAGGGCGATGGTGATCTGGTGATCAACGGCAGCTTCGGTAACTACTCCCACACCCTCCAAGGTGGCGGTAACACCGGTAACGGTGCGGCTTCGGCTGGTGCCCTGACGACCTACCAGTTCCGCTACGACGGCCCGGACATCAATCCGGACCCGAACGCGGCGAATCTGACCGGTCAGGAAGATGCCCTGCGCATCATCTTCGATTGGTTCGACTCGGTCGGCGGCCTCAACCTGACCACGCCGTGCGCCGGCGCCCCGGCGGGCACGCCTTGCCGGATCAGCCTCGGCATCCCCGGTGTTGGCACTCAGGTTCTCGAGCCGCTGATCACGCCGAGCTCGGACGAGATCGCCATCGGCGTCACCAAGCGCCTTGGCTCGAAGGGCCTGGTGCGGGCGGATTACGTCAACCGGGAGTTCAACGACTTCTACGTCACCCGGGTCGATACCGGCACGGGCCAGGTGCAGAATCCCGACGGCAGCTTCTCCGATCTCAACCTGCTGGAGAACAACGATTCGCTTCTCGAGCGCAAGTACGACGGGCTGCATGCGCAGTTCCAGTACCGGTTGACCGACAAGCTCAACATCGGTGGTAACTGGACCTGGTCCCACACCCGCGGCAACTTCGACGGCGAGACCGCCGACAACGGCCCGCTCACGGGCGGTGGCGACAACGCTCCGGCGCCGACCACCTACCCCGAGCTCAAGGCCTTTGCCAACTACTTGCCGAGAGGTGACCTGTCCATTGACCAACGCCACAAGATCACGGTCTGGGGCGTCTACGACATCCTCGAGTCCGAGCGCCACAACCTGAGCGTCAGCTTGCTGCAAAGCTTCAACAGTGGCACGCCTTACGCCGCGATCGGCAACGTTGCCAGCGGCAACTTCGTCGACATCGGAGCTCTGGGCTACCTCGAAGCGCCGCCGACGGTGCCGATCTTCTTGACCGACCGGGATGCCTTCACCACCGACGACATCACCCGGACGGATATCGGCCTCAACTACGCGTTCACCTGGAACCTTTTCAACAAGGCTTTCGAGGTGTTCATCCAGCCGGAAGTCATCAACATCTTCAACGAAGATGGCGTGGTGTTCACCGGGACCAACGTCAACGACGCCACCACCACCGCCGGTCTGGCGACCTTCAACCCCTTCACCGAGACGCCGGTCGAGGGTGTCCACTGGACGAGGGGTAACGATTTCGGCCAGGCCACCGAGCCGGACGATTTCCAGACCCCGCGGACCTTCCGCTTCTCGCTGGGCTTCCGATTCTAAGAATCCGCTCAGCGCGTAGCGTCTGATCGAAAGCCCCGGTCGCAAGGCCGGGGCTTTTTGCTGCGGGCGGGTAGGACGAGGAGTCCTGCTGGGCTCAGAGCCAGCGCCGGACGCGAGCCTTGTAGGCTAAGTACTCGTCGCCGAATTTGCCCTCGAGATAGGCTTCCTCGGGCCGTACGGCAACGAAGAACACGGCGACGAGCGAGAGTGCCGTGAAGGCGACGATCCACAAGTTGCCCAGGCCCAGGCCGACACCGATCTGGACGATCGCCATGGCGACGTACATCGGGTTGCGAGTGTAGCGATAGACACCGACGATCAGGATCGATGGAGTCGGCTTCCAAGGTTCAGGGTTCTGGCCGGTGCGTCTGAACAGGCCGAGGGCGGTGATCGCGAGGCCAAGACCGGCGACGACTAGCGCCAGGCCGAGCGCCTTCTGGGGCGAGCCTTCGAGACCGACAAGAGGCCAGGGTTGGACGAAGCGATGGACCAGACTCGCCAGCCCGATCGAGGTCAGGAAGAGGAAGGGCGGCGGGAAGCGCACCGCCGCCGCGTCTCGGTTGGTGTTTGACATGATGCACGGACTCTAGTGCATCGGGGCGCTGTGCAGCAGGGAACAGCGACCCTGCTAGCTAGGTTGTAGCTCCGAACGACCGTTGCCGGTCGCCCTTGTGGCCTGCGCCGCAGCTCCGGAAACTCGCCGGATCACTCACAGACGGCACAAAAATCAGTCGAGAAAGGACTTATCCGTCTCGAACACTCTTTCACGCTCGAACACGCTCGCTGCGTGCTCGCTCCACAAGGACGACCTCTCGAGTGCGAAAACCGCGTTTCGGGATGCGATCTAGCGCTAGCTGTCGCAGCAGGCTTCGCCGGCTTCGTAGAGGCCGAGGTGGCGGCGCAGGCGGGTCAGGGAGCGTTGATCGCCCTTGGTTTCCGCCTGGGTGACGAGGCTGGCCTGCAGCTCGATCGCCTCGGCGAAGCGACCGGTCTCGGCGAAGGCCATGGCCAGGGTCTCGGCGTGCTGCAGGCTGGAACGGGCCGCCACGACTTCCTGCGCTAGCTCCAGGGCGCGATCGCCGTCACGCAGGTCGCGCTGGGGACAGCTGGCGAGGAGACGCGCCAGGGTGTGGGTCAGCTCGAGGCTGCCTGGGACGGCCATCAGGCCGGATTCGAGGCGGTCGCGGGCGTCGGCGAAACGACCGATGAGGGAGAGGGCGGTGGCTTCGCCGAGGCGGCCCAAGAGATGCTGGGGCTCGAGCTCGATGAGCTCGCGGTACCGCTGGGCGGCATCGTCGAAGCGACGCTGGCGGCCGAGGGTGGTGGCGAGCTGGAAGCGGGCGTCGGCGAGCTCGGGATCGAGCGCGATGGCGGCTTCGTACCGTGCCACGGCCTGCTCCAGGTTGCCGGCATGGCGCTCCAGATCGCCCAGATGGTAGAGGGTTAGGGCGCGCTCGCCGATCTCGAGATCGAGCTCCAGGGCGGCGACGAAATGCTGTCGAGCGGCCGCGTCGTTCCCCTGGCGCTCGGTAGCTCGTGCCAGCCGCAGTCGCGCCTCCCGATTGTCGGGCTCGAGGGCTAACAGCTGTTCGAGGTCCGAGACCGCTTGCGGGTGCTGCTCGAGGCTCATGTGGGCTGCGGCGCGCTTGAGCAGGGCGGCGGTGTTGTCCGGCGAGCGGGCGAGGACTTCGCTGTAGGCTGCGACGGCGTCGTCGAAACGGCCTTCTCGAGCCAGGATGTTGCCCAGCTTGATGCGCGCATCGTCGAGCTGAGGCGCCAGCTCGAGAGCGGCGACGAAGTGTTCCCGAGCCGCTTCGTCCATCTGCCGATGAACCAGGAGACCGCCGATGACGTAGTGTAAGCGGCCGCGGGTCAACCGATCCTTGGCCGCGGCGGGGGAGTCGGGAGTGAGAGCTTCGGCCTCGCTGGCCTGGATCCGAAGCGCCTCCTCCAACTGGCCGACAGCGCCCTGAACATCGCTGAGCTGCGACAGGACGAAG
Organism: Acidobacteriota bacterium; assembly: GCA_039029035.1. Lineage (GTDB taxonomy): Bacteria > Acidobacteriota > Thermoanaerobaculia > Multivoradales > J023 > JAAELT01. The sequence goes on from JBCCGX010000226.1 coordinate 4,075, forward strand.
CCGAGGAAATTGCGCTCGGAGAAGTCCTCTGCCTCACTGGCCAAGGCCTGAACGACGGAGAAGGCACTACCCACCGCCAGCCAGGCGACCTGGCTCCCCAGGGGGTCGGGGAAGCGTGCCTCGGCGCTGCCGCGCTGGGCGAGGTGTTCGCGTGCTTTGTCCAGTTTGCCCAGCTTGCGGTAGGCCTGGCCCAGTGGGTAATGAATGATGCTGGCTTCCGGCTGCAGCTCCAGGGCTTTTTCGAATGCCATCACCGCGGCGGAATGGTTGCCCGCGGCGCTCGCCGCGCGGCCGAGACCATAGTGGGCCGCGGCGGTGCTCGGCTGAAGGCTCAGAGCCTTGTTGTAGTGCTCCACCGCCTCGATGGAGCGATTGAGCTCGAGCAGCACATCACCGAGGCGGATCAGGGGGGCGAGATCGTCCGGCCGCAAGGCGTGGACGCGCGAGAAGAGGGTCACCGCCTGATCGAGCTCACCCCGGCTCTGACGAACGATACCGAGGTAATAGGGCCAGCGGAAATCGTTCGGCAGCAGGCGGCCGGCGTTGGTAAACGCGACGGCTGAAGCGTCCATCAGCTCGTGGGCCAGGTAGAGTCGCCCGAGATCGCCGAAGGCCTCACTGAGTGATCCCGGCTCGACGCCACCGGCAACCATGACGCCGACCGCCTTCTGAGCTGCCTCGATGGTCTGCCGGACCCCCTCGGCCATCTGGCTGAGGTCTGGCTGAGGCACAGGCTCGACTTCTGTCGCCGTGGCAGGGGGAGCGAGGCTGAGTGCGACGGCGAGGCAGAGCGCCAAGGCGAAACACCGAAGAGTCTCCCCCAATGGGCCTGCCGTCGCGCACCCGGGGTTGAAATCCCGGGCTACGATCTCGGGTCCCTTTGGGACCAAAGTCCCAAAGGGGCGAGAGTCCGTAGCCTGGGATTTCAATCCCAGGCCTCCGATCTGGCCGAGCATCAGAGCTCCTTCGCCGACCCGGCGTCAACGGTGATGCGGTGGCTCAGAAAAGAGCCTTCGGCCGCCATCTGGTCCCAGAAACCCACCGCCAGCTTCTGCTCACCGGCGGGCAGCACCATATCCATGCGGGCGGTGTAGTGTTGGCCGAAGACCTTCCCCAGGTCGTGATTGGGCACCTCGATCGAGAACACCACCTCGTGGACCGGGCCGGCGGAGCCTTCGGGATTGAGACTGGTGATGTAGAGCTTGGCGTCACAGGCGTGGACCTCGCCGCGCGGCAGCAGGGCGACCTGGGCGAGGGGAATCTTGACCAGCATGGGGACTGTGTACTGCCCCTTGCGCTCGCCGGGCGCCGGCTCGAGGGTTTCGACGAGGATGCCGTGGCGATTGTCGTCGAGCTCGAGCAGCAGGGCGGCGGTGGTGCGATCTTCGATTTTGCCGCGCAAAGGCTTGTCGATGTAGCTCTGGCGGTAGCGCGCCTTGGCACCGCGTCGCTTCACCTTGACCTTGATCGCATGCCGCTGACCGTCCCCCAGGTGGGGTGGCGAGTAGCCCAGGGAGTAGTAGGCGGTGAAGTCGTCGGTGGCGCGCTGCAGCAAGCTCTGCACATCACCGCCGGTCAGGGTGACGCCGCCGGTCTTGCCGGACATGACGTCGAGTGTCTCCCACAAGTTGGCGTTGCGGATGCCGCGTAGTCCGGCACTGTAGATCGCCCCCAAGCGCCCCTCGACGCCGGCCTCGGTCAGCCCTGACGCGCCGCCGCGGGCGTCGATGGTGTAGAAGCTCACCCGGTGGGTGTTGGCCACCGCCGTCAGCTGGTCGAAGTAGCGTGCCAGGCTGTAGCGTTGGGAGCGGGTGCGGAAGGACACCAGGTTCTTGAGCTCGGAGGAATCGAAATCCGTCTCCAGCGGCTCACCGCCCGAGCTGTTGCCACTCTGCCCATCGGTGTTCTGACCGCTGTCCGCCGGCCGATCGCGGAAGCGTAGCCGGCGACCCTGTTCGAAGCTCTCACCCATGGCCCAGAAGAGCTCTTCTCCGGGGCGCATCATCAAGCCGTCGCTGACGTAGATCAACGCCTTGCGGCCGGCGAGGGCGGCCAGGGCATCGACGAAGCGCGAGACCGCCAGCACCGCCTCGCGGTTGTCGAGGTGCAAGCGATGCGAGGTCGACTCGACCTGCTGCATCAGGCTGGAGAGCTGGTCTTCGGTCATTTGCATCAAAAGCTTGAGATCCTGCGATGCGGCGCTGCTGGTCGGATCAGCGGTGGAGTTGACCTGGCGCACCATATTGAGGATCTGCTGGGCCTCGCGCATCAAGGCCGTGCGCTCGGATTGCCGGGCCAGGGCAGGGCCGGAGAGCTTGCCGAGGCTGTCGAGGGCGGCATGGACCTGGTCGAGATCGTTGGTGAAGCCTTGGCGGATGTTGATGCTGCCGTCGTGGGAGGCGACCATGATTCGGCCGCCGCGATCGCCGAGATCATCGAGGAATCGGCGCACCTCGCCGAGGACGCGTTGACGGTTGCCCGGTCGAATGTTGAGGTTGTCGACGAAGAGAATCAGGTGGCGATCGGTGGCCTCGGTGGCGGGCGAGTTGACCGCGGTGGCGGGTTGCGAAGTCGCCGTGGCCGCATCGTGCGCCGCGTCCGTTGCCCCAGCGGTGGGAGGGGCGGGTGCCAGGAAGTTGGTCAACGGCATCGGCTTGCCGTCTTCGAGGATTTCGAAATCATCCGCTGTCAGGTCGAGGATCGGCCGGCCTTTCTTGTCGGTGACGAAGACCTCGACGTTGCGGACGTTGACCTGCAGACGTTCGACGAAGCTGGCGCGAGGGTCCTCGTCTTGCGCCGAGGCGGCCGGGCTGAGGAGGAGGGCTGTGAGGAGCAAGCCACATCGGGGTCTCGGGGGCGGGGGTTGCGTCTTCATCACTCGGCCTTTCAACAGTTCGCGAGACGGGCGCGTGATCGGACTCTCCGCGGTGCACCATTCGGCGGTAGATCACTCGGCGGTGGATGATTCAGCAGCAAGCTCTCCACATCGATTATTGTAAGGCATGTGAAGCGGGGCATCCTCAGCATCGGCCTCCTCTGCGCGACAGCCCTCGCGCCAGGCACCGTCGCCGACTCACTAGCGACCGGGGCGCAAGGCGCCGCAACCGGGGCGCAGGGCGCCGCAACCGGGGCGCAGGGCGCCGCAACCGGGGCGCAGGGCGCCGCAACCGGGGCGCAAGGCGCCGAGCTGGCTATTGGTCCCTTGGCCGGCGGGCGCGTGCTGGACGCGCGGCGGGTTCTGGGCTTCAAGGCCGAGGTTGCCCATCGGATCTTCAACGGTGGAGACGGCGGGGAGATCGCCCTCGCCGCCCTGGCCGTGGCGTTGCCGACCACGGGGCCGGTGACCCGCGTCCGCACGTTGGTCGAGATCGATGGCACGACTCTGCCGAGTCACGACGCAGCGGCGGCGCCTTGGCTGGAGGTCTACATCTACGCCATCGGTGCCGGTCAGCAAGTCGCGGCCCACCTTGCTGATGCCTTTCAGATCGTCAGTGAACAAGGCGTCGACTCGACGGAGAGCGGCTTCAAGCTCCATGGACAGCTCGAGCTGGCGCCGGGGGCCTACCAGCTGCGGGTCCTGGTGCGCCACCCGCAGGGTGGTGTGGACGGCGCAACGACGATGCGCCTGGTGCTACCGGATAGCGCCGGGGGGCAGGCCTTGCCATTGCTCGCCGAGCCGGCGCGGTGGGTCGCGGTCCGATCGACGACCCTTGCGCCGGGTGAGCCCTATCCCTTCGTTTTCGACGGCCGCAGCCTCAGCCCGGCGTCTCGGCCCGTGATCGCCAACGGCCGCGAGGCCAGGCTGCACCTGCTGACGGGCGATCTAGGCGAGCAGCCTTGGGATGGCAACGTGCAGTTCCTGGCATCGGCAGGAGGGGAGAATGCGCCGCAAGAGGTCGAGGATGTCGTCGCCGAGGTACGGATCGATTCGATCGAGGCGCGCCGTGGTGAGGAGCAGGCCCTCGGCGCTCTGGCGATCCGCTTCCTGCCACCGCGTCTGGCTGCCGGAGAGTACCGCCTCCGTCTGCAATTGCGTGATGCAACGGGCCGGCGATTCACGTCGGCGCCGATCGTGGTCTGGCTGCTGGCCGGCGATGTGCGCGATCGAGACGTCCTGTGGACCGATCTGCGCTGGATGATCGATCCGCCCGAGCCTGCCGCTGTGGAGGTGGCCGCCGAGGCGACCACCTTGGAGGCGTTGCCGGCGGGCAAACTTGAGCCGCAGGCCCCCGAGCCTTCCCGCGCGCCCCGTCGCGGTCGACAGGTGCGGCGTGTGGCGGCGCGTTACCGGAACGCTCTCGCGGAGTGGACCGGCGGTTCGATCCAGCAGGTGCGCCAAGCCATGGTCGAGGTCGAGTCGGAAGTCCTGGGTCGTGGAGCGGAGCAGCTGGACGTGCTACAGGCCGCCAAAGCGACCGTGGCGGCGGAGCTGGCCGACTTGCGAGTCGAAAGCTTGGCGCCGCTTTTTGCTCTCCATCTCGAGACCTACCGGCTGTATCGCGGTCGGCGCCTCCACACTCTGGTGGCCCACACGCGCGGCTTCATCGAGCAGTTGGTGGATCTCTACGCTGATCGGGGCGGTGATCGGCGGACGGTGGCAGACGTCTTGACCAGTCTCGGCGGCGACTTGCAGGCGGCCGACCAGACCGCCAGCAGTGAACGCCTCTTCCAGCGCGCACTCGAGCATCAGCCCGGGCACCGCGGTGCCTTGCTCGGCCTGGCGACTGGCTACGAGCGTCAAGGCAAGCCGCTGCCGGCCCAGGAGGCCCTCACCGGGCTGGTCGAGGCCCATCCGGACTTTCTCGAAGGCCGCCTGCGGTTGGCGATCAATCTCGATCGCCTGGGACTCGAGCGCCGGGCGCGACCGCTGCTCGAAGAGGTGGTGGCGCAGACCGGGCCAGCCTGGGTCAAGGCCCTGGCCTATCAGCAGCTGGCGCGCCAGCAGATCGAGAACGGCGCACTCGATCCGGCGGCCGAGCTGCTCCAGGCGGCCATCGAGGTTGCGCCGGCCGAGCAGACCTCGCAGGTGCTGCTGGCCTACGTCCAGGACCGTCAGCGCCGGCCGTTGGAGGCGCTGCGGCTACTCGAGGCGGTGCAGGGGCGGGGGGACAACGGGGGCAGCTCGGCGGCCAAGCGCTACGATTCCTGGCCGCGGAGTGTGCTGCAGGTTTCGCGCGATGCCGTGGCCAGGGCGGCTGAAGCGAACTTGGCGACCCTGGCCGAGGCGCTCGCGGCCTCGGCTCAGTCGAGATAGCCGAGCATGTCTTTGGCGGTGGCGATCTCCGGGTCTTCCGGCGGCGCCATGTCGATGAACTGTTGCAAGTGCTCCTTGGCCTTAGGGTTTTCGCCCAGGCTGACGAAGCAAAGGCCGAGCCGGTAGTGGGCGCGGGAGTATTTCGGATCGATCGACAGCACCTGCTGGAACTGGTTGATCGCGGTCGCCGTGTCACCGCCTTCGAAGGTGGCGACCGCCTGCTCGAAGACACTGCCGGCGGTCGCCGTGGGATCGACCTCGGCGAGGGCCGCGACGGCGGCGGCGGCCTTCTCCTCGTCTCCCAGGCCGCGGTAGGCATCGTGGCGGATGCGTAGAGCGCGCAGGTCCTTCGGGTCCTGAGCGAGGATCTTCTCCGCCGTGGCAGCCGCCTGCTGGTGGCTGCCCTCGCGGATGTAGATGCCGAGCAAAGCATCGAGCGCCGGCCGAAAGTCGGGCTTGAGCTGCAGCACTTCCTCGAAGCGCGTGCGGGCCGCAGCGTTGTCGCCCACGTCGTAGGCGTCCACCGCTTCGTTGAAGACGAGGCCGGCCGCGTCGCCCTCCTTGTCGAGGGCCGAGAGGGCCTTGAGCGCGTCTTTGGCCTTGTCCTCCTGCCCCAAGGCTTTGAAGGCTTCGTACTGCAGGCGATAGCCGCGCGTCTTGGTGGGATCGATCTCCGCTAGCCGCTTGCCGGAGGCGAGGGCCGCGTCGTAGTCCTGCTCTTCGAGGTAGATGCCACCGAGGGCGGAGTGGGCCATCGCCATCTCGGTGTCTTTGCCCAGAGCTTCCAAGAACTTCGCTTTGGCGCCGTCGCGGTCTCCGGTCTCGAACAGCTTGACGCCCTCGTTGAAGATCTTCTCGGCCGGGGTGTAGACGATTCGGGTCGTCGTGCCTGACGTCGCCGGCGGCGGGGTGGCGCTGAGTTGTTCGAGGGTGAACTCGCGGAAGGTGGTGCGTTTGACCTCGGGCTTGATCCGCGTATCGGCAGAGTTGTAGCCCTCTTTGTCGAACTTGAAGCTGTAAGTGTAGGTGGCGTCGGTGAAGCCGAAGGTCACCTTACCCTTCTTGTCGGTGACTTTCACTTCGTTGAAATCGGCCAGGGAGTCACAGGTCGCGGTGATGGTCGTACCCTCCAGGGGTTGGCCCTGGGGATCGACGATCTTGACCGTCAGGCGGCCGAAGGTGGTCTGGGCGGTGAGCTGTGGGGTGGTCGACAACGAGACGACGATCGACAAGAAGACAGTGAGGAGCACTGTCGTACGAGCTGTCTGGGGCATGGTCCGCCTCCTTGGTGGGACAGTTAGCGGAGAATCGGCGATCGAAGGGCGCCCATTGTGGGCGCTCTCCGACCCCCGAAGTTTACGCGATTCGCCCATCTCGGGGAAGCCGGGGGCTCCGTGAGCTGGCCAGAGAGAGGTCTGTGAGCCGGCGGAAGAAGCGGGCTGGGAAGGGGGGGAGAGGGTTCACCGATATGGTTTTTCCTTCAAGGAACTGGATCGCGCTGGGCAATGCCCAACCGAGCATTGCATCAATTTTCGGGTCCATCCCGGGAACGTGGCCTGCTGTCCCTGGCATTTTCCTTGCAGTTTATTCACCCCGGGAGCGAAGCCGTTGGAGCTTCGGGAAGACAGATTCCGGTCGAGTGATTGCGGGTTCCAGATTGTCTGAGTAAGGTTTCCAACGGCTGGTGTGGCCTTAGGGAATTCGTCTGCCTC
>JBCCGX010000227.1:0-11037 GCA_039029035.1 Acidobacteriota bacterium
AGCTACGAAGAGGCGATGCGGGCCCTGCGGCAGCTGGCCGAGCCGGAGGACGCGGACCGCGCGATCACGGTCTTTCGCCAGATGATCGAGCAGGATCCGGCGTCGGCCACTGCCCACGCCGGGCTCGCTCGGGCCTATTGGCAGAAGACGCGCAACGCATCGGCCGGCGGCGACCAGGTCTTCCTCGAGCAAGCCCTGGCCATGGCCCAGGAAGCGGTGCGTCTCAACAGCTACCTGGCCGATGCTCGGACTAGCCTCGGCCTGGTCCTCTCGACCCTCGGTCGCTACGACGAGGCGGCCGAGCACTTGCGCACGGCTATCGAGCTCGAGCCGACCCAGGCCGACGCCCATTTCGGCCTCGGCCACCTGGCGATGTCTCTCAGCCGGCACGACGAGGCCGAAGGCCACTTTCGCCGGGCTGTCGAGCTCGAGCCAACGACTCCGTACCTCAACTCTCTGGGCGCCTTGCTGTACGACCTCGGGCGCTACGAAGCGGCGGAGCGGGCGTTCCTGGACACCCTGGCTCTCGACCTCGACGACCTGAACGCGTTGCGTAATCTGGGCGCCATCTACCACGCCCAGGGGCGCCTGGAAGAGGCCGCCGCCATGCTGCAAGTCGCCCTCAAGGTGCGGCCCGATGCCTCGCTCTTTTCGAATCTCGGCACGGTGTTCTTCAGCCGTGGCCTCTACTCCCAGGCCGCCGCCGCGTTCCAAGATGCCCTGGCGATGGACGGCGCGGCGAATCGCTTCATCTTTTGGCTCAACCTGGCCGACGCCGAGCGACAGCTGCCGGAGCGTGCGGCTTCGGCCGAGCGCGGCTACCGCCGGGCGATCCAGATGCTCGACGATCTGATCGACGCGCGGCCGACGGACGTGCGCCTGCGCAGCCGCCGGGCCCTCGCCCTCTCTCGGGTCGGCGATCTCGACACAGCCTTGGACGACATCCACTTCGTGCGGCAGGAGGGCACCGGCGGTGACCTCTACTCCCTTTTTCGGCTGGTAGTGGCCGAGGAGCTCGGCGGCGAGCGCGAAGGAGCCCTCGCCACTCTCGCCGAGGCCCTGCGCGCGGGCTTCTCGATCGCCGAGGTCCGCTACGAGCCGGACCTCGTCGATCTACGGGCCGATCCTCGCTTCCACCTCCTCTTGGTAGAGCTCGACGAGCGCGCTGATTAACCCGCCACTTCCTAGCTCCCCACTTCTTGGTAGAGCTCGACGAGCAAGCCGACTAGCTCAGCGCTTCTTGCCGCCGCCGCCGGGGCCTTCGTTGTCGGTGTCGCTGACGATCATCTCGGGATCGAAGACATAGTGGTCGACCCACCCGTCGCGCACCATCTTGATCGCCACGGTCAGCTCGAAGGCGCGATACCCGTCGCCCGACTCTGATTGGGTGACATCGGCGAACTGCAACGTCTCGATCGGCTCACCCGCCGCGTCGTAGGCGATCAAGTCCCAGGTCGGCAAGAGGACGGAATCGTCCAGACAGTAAGCGGGGCTCGGACAGTCCTCCAGGCGCTCGGAGAAGCGCCAATCGATGACTTGCGTGGTGAATGGGTTGTCGGAAGCGCCGGTGGTGGGATTGGTGAAGTAAAACTCGGCGACGACCAGATCCGGATAGGTTGTCTCAGTTTCCGGACTCCGGCGGTGGCTGATGTCCGCCACTCGAAAGGAAATCGTGTCACCGATTCCGAGATGCGCGTACCAGGCCGGCTTGGCTCGATCTTCGCCATCCGTGAGATCGAGCAACGCGTTCTGCAGGGGGAAGATCCGCATGTTCGGATTGGTCTGCGGCACTGGCGCCACGTGCAGGTTGATGCCGAGATCGACACGGAAAGTCTTGTTCTTGGGCTGCATTTCGATCTCCTTGGTCCGAGAGCACCGCCGGGAACGGACTCTCTTGGTGCTATCCCCTCTCTCCAGGTGCGAATCGCCAGGTTGGCGAGTCGCTGCTCAATGGGCCAATGGGCAAGGATCGTACCAAGGCGAAAGGGCTCTCGGTTACGGCTCCGCGCACCGACAACCGGCAGCTGCCGACTGGCTCGACATAGCTCGACGAAGTATTCGACGAAGTCCGACGATGCTCGATCAAGGTCGACACAGAAAGTCGACACAGTAAGATGGACCCGATGAGCGATCCCAGAGGCGAGGTGGCCACTCGGACCCAGGCTCCGACCCAGGCCGGCAGCACGGCTTGGGGCGCGATCGCGGTCGAAGTGCAGGTTTATGGTCTGACGATCCTCTACCATTCCGATCCGGAGCGGGTCGGTGAGCGCACCGTGCTCGAAGGCCTCGATGCGGGGCGCCACAGTGAGCTCTCGCGCCACACGCCGGAGTTCGCCCAGCCGGGCTCGTCGTCCGTCGGCCGTCCCCTGGCCGACGTTCGCTTGAGCCGCACACCGATCCTTTTGCGTGCTACGGGGGACGGCGGCGTGCGGGTCGAACGGGGTGACAACCGAGCGTCCCTGACGATCGACGGCTCCGAGGTCGAGCGCCAGGCGCCGGTTTCGGCCGAGGATCTGGACGATGGCGTCGTCCTGTGTGTCGCCGGACGGACCGTCTTGTTGCTGCATCGGCTCGATCCGATTGCCGACACCCAAACACCGCGCTTCGACCTGGTCGGGGACAGCCCGGCCCTGGCCCAGGTCCGGCGCGATATCGTGCAGGTCGCCGACTTGCCAGTGCCGATCCTGCTGCGCGGTGCCTCGGGCACCGGCAAGGAGCTGGTGGCGCGGGCGATCCATGACGCCGGGCCGCGGCGCAGCGGGCCGTACGTGGCGGTCAACATGGCGGCGCTGCCACCGAGCCTGGCCGCCGCCGAACTGTTCGGCGCCGAGCGCGGCGCCTACACCGGGGCGGATCGCCGTCGCCCCGGCTACTTCGAGCAGGCCCAAGGCGGCACGCTCTTTCTCGACGAGGTCGGCGAGACCCCAACGGAAGTTCAGGCTCTGCTGTTGCGCGCCCTCGAGACCGGCGAAGTGCGGGCGGTCGGTGGGAGCCGGTCCCTGACCCCCGACGTGCGCATTCTGTCGGCCACCGATGCCGACTTGGAAGCGGCGATCGAGAACGACCGATTTCGCGCCCCGCTGCTGCATCGCCTCAGTGGTTATGTTCTGCGTTTGCCGCCTTTAAGCCAGAGGCGGGAGGACTTCGGTCGCCTCTTTCTACACTTTCTGCGGCGCGAGCTCGAAGCGGTGGGGGAGGCCCACCGCCTGGCGCCACGTTCTCGGCCTTGGCTGCCGGCGCCGCTGGTCGCCCGCCTGGCGGCCTGGTCCTGGCCCGGCAACGTGCGGCAGCTGGCCAACATCGCGCGACAGCTGGTGATCGCCAACCGTCAGGCCGATCCGGCGACACGGTTCGACGAGGCGGAGACCCTTCTCGACACGGCCAAGGTCGACCAGCCGGCCCGGCGGCCCCGAGCCCCAGCCAAGGCGCCGGCGCCGGCCCGCAAGCGAGCCGGCGAGCTGCAGGAGAAAGAGGTTGTGGCGGCCCTGCGCGCCCATGCTTTTCGGCCGGCGGCGGCGGCCGATGCTCTCGGCATCCCGCGGTCCTCGATCTACGATTTGATGCAACGGATCCCGGGCCTACGTAAGGCGTCGGAGCTGACGCTGGATGAGATCGACGAGGCCCGGGCGAAGTTTGGCCCGAGTCTCGAAGCGGTAGCGGCGGCCCTCGAGGTATCGCAGCGGGCCCTCCGGCGTCGCCTCGGCCAGCTCGAGTCCTAGCTCGATCGCATCGCACGAGCGACCGACCGGCGGTTCTGTTTGCAGGGGCTGCACTGGGCGGCCACCTTGCGGGTAACGGGGTTGGCACCGAGATTGCTGTCTCACCCTGTTGATCCTGCTTCGCGCCGCTCGGTTCGCAATCCCAGGGGGGCAAAAGCCTGCATGGCCAGGCAGTAGGCAGTCGTCGCGGCCTTCGATCGCCGGTATGAGGATCGCTTCGTCCACGGATCGCCGCCGTGTCTGCAGCCCTATGCCCGCAGAACAACTACTCGAAGGGACGTAAGGAAGATGGAAACAAAGCCCACGAGCTTTCAGGAATCCCGTCAGAGCCTGCTCCTCATCGCAACCATCGTCGGGCGCTCGCCGGAGGCTCTGCCCTTCGCTCAGGGTGAGGAGAACGCGGCCTATGGCCATCTTGCCGCGCTCTGCGCCGAGCTTGGACTCGATCTCCACCTGGCACACCATGACAACCTTTCCGGCAAGTCGAGTGCTCTGGCCTGGTCTTGGCGAGATGGCCAGTGGAGGCCCGGCCAGCTGCCTTTGGCGGAGGTCTCCCTGTGCTACGCCGACCTGCCACCGAATTTTCCCCGCGCCGGGGCTTTTCGGCAGGCGCTCGAGCCGCTGCCGATGACGATCGTGAACGCCCTACCGCTCAGTGATCTGCTGACCGATAAGTTGGCGACCCACGAATTCTTCGAAGACTATGTCCCACCCACTTGGAGTGCCGGTCGCCCAGGCCTTGTCGACCATCTGCGCAAGGTCCGCCTACACTCCGATATCTCGGCGGACAAATTCTTCCTCAAGCCCCGGTACGGTGAGCGTGGCCGTGGCATCTACGTGACCGACCTCGAGGGCCTGGCCGAGCATCCCGCCTTGGAAGCCTGCGACTACATCCTGCAGGCTTTTCTGGAAACGCGCTGCGGCATCCCCGAGCTCGGCATCCACGAGCGCCACGACCTGCGCCTCATCCTGCGCGACGGTGAGATCGTCTTGGCCTTCGCCCGCATGCCGAGAGCGGGCTCCTACGTCAGTAACTGCTCACAGGGCGGGCGCGAGGTGCCTCTGGCGATCGAGCGGCTTCCAAAGCGGGTCACGCGATTCGCCGCCGACGTCGATGCTCGGCTCGACCACTTCGGTTCACGGCTCTACAGTCTCGACCTGGGTCTCGGCCCAAGCGGCAAGATCTGGATCTACGAGCTCAACACGATGCCGGGTATCGTCTGGGACGACGACAAACCAGAGAACAAGCCCCTGCACTGCAACATGCACCGGATTCTGGCGGATTGGCTGGCCGCGGCCCCGTTGCAAGCGCTGCCATCGAGCGGACCGGATCTCTCGGTCGGCAGCTCGTCGAGCTCTGTGGCCTTGCGCTCAATCGCCTAGGGCGAACCTCTCGAGCTCCACGAGCTCGTAGCCCTCGCCGCCCTCTGTGATGCGCAGGGTGCGATTCAGGGCCAAGTCAGTGAAGGTCTGGGTCTTGCCGGTGGTGGGCCAGAAGACCTCCAGGCGCTCGATGGTTTTCGCTGGGCCCAGACCGAAGTAGCGGCGCAGGGGATTGCCGCCGAAGGTCGCGCCGCTGTTGACGTGGCGGTAGAGACTTCGGGCGTCGTCGCCATCGCCCACCACCAGGTGGAGGCGGGCGCCGATGGCCGAGCGGTTGGAGCGGGTCCCTTGCAGAATCACGGTGAGGTGGTGGTTGCCGAAGCCTGGGTTCGCGTAGAGGACGTCAAAGAAGCGGTCCCCGCGGTAGAAGCCGCCCATCTGCTGGAAAATGTCCTGGTCGCCATCGTTGTCGAAGTCGGCAAAGACCACGGCGTGGCCCTTTTGCAGATGACCCAGACCGGCGGCGGTGGTGACGTCGGCAAAGCCTGTTCCGGCGCGGTTGCGGAACACCAGGTTCGGCATTAGCGCCTCGTAGTCCGGCCAGCCGGTTCCGAGGTAGAAATCGAGGAAGCCGTCGCCGTCGAGATCGCCGAAGTTGCAGCCCATCGGTGCGCTGGTGCGGCGCAGATTGGCGGTCGTCTGGCTCAAGCTTCCGCTGCCGCCGCCGCGGTAGAGGCGGGGTAGGGAGTCGGCTTGTCGCAAGCGCTCGCTGTAGGCGGCGGCCATGTCGGCGGCGGTGGACTTGTAAGACGACACGAAGAGGTCCAGGTGGCCGTCGTTGTCATAATCCCAGAACCAGGCGGGGAAGCTATCTTTGGGACCGTCGACCTCCAAGGCCGCCGCCACGTCGGTGAAGGTGCCATCGCGGTTGTTGCGGTAGAGCCGGTTGGGCTGGCCGAAGTTGGAGACGTAGAGGTCGGGGTAGCGGTCGCCATCGTAGTCGCCCCAGACTACCGCTTTGGTCATCGCCGCCTGATCGACGCCGGCGCTACGGGCGACGTCCTCGAAGGTACCGTCGCCCCGGTTCTCGAACAGCTGGCTAGGAAAGCGGACACCCTCGAAGGACTCGTTGCCGATGTAGACGTCCAGGTCGCCGTCGTTGTCGTAGTCGGCCCAGGCGGCGGTCTGGGTGGGGTAGTGCACCTTGCCGAGACCGGCGGCGAAGGTGACGTCGACAAAGCGGCCGTCGCCCTGGTTCTGCAACAACGAGTTGGGCTGTTCGCCGGCCTGGAACATCCAACCCCCGCGCAGCACCAGGACGTCGGCGTCGCCGTCGTTATCGTAGTCGGCATGGACCACGTTCAAGCCGCCGAAAAGCCCTTCCAGGCTGTCGCCGTCTTCCTCGAACCCGTCGGCGCCCCGGTTGCGGAAGAAGCGTAGGCGCTCGCCGGGATCCGAGGTGGAGACCACGAGGTCGAGGTCCCCATCGCCGTCGAAATCCTCGGCGATGGCGCCACCGGCGAGGGAGAAGGTATTCAGGCCATGCTTGGCGGCAACGTTCTCGAAGCGCGGGAAGGGCTCGTCGGATCGGAAGCTGTCGGCCGGGATCCGGTAACGCTCGGGCACACCGTCGGGATACTCGCCCAGGGTCATGAAGGCCAGGTTGAGCAGCCATTGGGATCGCAGGTAAGCGGCTGAGTCTACCTGGGTGCGCTGCAAGATGTCGGCGAACTGTTGGATCGCGGCGCTCGAACCCTCACGCTGCTGGTGGATCGCGGCGCCACGGAGGGGCAGGATGCAGCTCTCCGCCGAATGGTGCGCGGCGCAGTTGGCGGTCTCGCCGAGGCGCAGGTAGGCGACCCCGAGGCGGAAGCGGATCTCGAGCGCCAACTTCTGATCGGCGGTCTCTAGCGCTGGCAGTAGGGCAAGGGCGCGCTGGAGCTGGCGGATCGCCTCGTGCTCCCTCCCCAACCGCAGCTCCGCATTGCCAAGCTCTAGGCGCAGCTGGGCCTGTTCCTGGGCGGTTCGGTTCGCTGCCTGGGCAACCTGGCGACGCAGGTGCCGGGCCTTGGCATCGCCGACGTAGACATTCTGCTGCGGGCTCGCCTGGCGGATCGCCTCGAGCGCCGCAACCATCCGTTGGTGCCCGGGTGACGCCGCACCGGGTGACGCCCCACCGGGTGGCGTCCCACCGGGTGGCGTCGAACCGAGGGAGCGCTCATCATCAGCGGCGACCGGAGCGGTCCACACCAACAACAAGACGGCGAGCCGACTCACCCTCCGGCGTCTCACGTCGAATCGCTTCGGGGGGCTGCTGAGAACGTTGCCAAGCATCCACATCCGCCCCTATGCTGTCGAACTCCGCGCGGTCGGATCAACCATCCCCTCTCGTAATACGATAGACGCCCGGCGGACGTACTCCCCAAGGCAACCCTGCTTTCAGCACCCGATCCAGGAGACGGTGACGCGATGACGGTGACGCGATGACGGTGACGGTTCGCATCCTCATGGTATGGCTGTGTCTCGGCCTGGCGGGCGGATCTTGGGCCCAGGATCGACCCGGGCTGTCATCGGTGGCGCTACGCGCGGCAGATCCTGCAACAGGTCCACTCTTCACCAAGCTGCGTCCTAGTGTGACCGGTATCGACTTCGTCAGCACCTTGAAGCGGCCCAATCAGATCCCGTTCATCAACACCGGGGCAGGGGTGGCGATCGGTGACGTCGACGCTGACGGCCTGGCCGACATCTACCTGCTCTCCACCGACACGCCGAACAAGCTCTACCGCCAGACGAGTCCTTGGCGGTTCGAAGACATCACGGCGAAAGCCGGGGTCGATGGCGGGGCGGCCTGGAGCCGCGGCGCCAGCTTCGTCGACATCGACGGCGACGGCGACCTCGATCTCTATGTGTGCAACACCGAAGCACCCAACCTGCTCTACATCAACCAGGGGGATGGGTCCTTCGTCGAACGAGGCAAGGCTTTCGGGCTCGACCACGTCGCCGCCAGCATCATGGCCTACTTCGCCGACTACGACCGTGACGGCGACCTGGACCTGTACCTGCTCACCTATCGGGCGCTCCATCAGAGCCTGCCGGAGGTGCAAATCGAGGAGCTGGTGGTCCCCGCCGACACCGTCAAGACCCTCGACGAGATGCGCGTTCGTCCGGTGCGAACGATCGAGAAGGATGGCCGCGTCGTGGCCGAGAATCCCGAAGACTGGGCCGATTTCGGCCGCGGCGGCTGGGAGCTGGCGGGCCAGCGGGACCGCCTGTTCCGCAACAACGGCGACGGCACCTTCAGCGATGTCACCGAGGCGGCGGGTCTGACCGACTACGGCCTCGGCTTGTCGGCCGCTTGGATGGACTTCGACCGCGACGGTTGGCTCGACATCTACGTCGGCAACGACTTGACCACCCGTGACCGGATCTTCCGCAACAACGGTGATGGCACCTTCACCAATATCGTCGAGTACCTTCTGCCTCACACCACCTGGACTTCCATGGGCTCGGACTTCGGCGACGTCAACAACGACGGGCGGCTCGACTTTTACGTCGCCGACATGGCGGGCAGCAGCCACTACAAATCTAAGCGCAACATGGGGGACATGAGCACCTTCAGCGACTTCCTCAGTAACGAGTGGCCGCGTCAGAAGATGCAGAATGCGCTTTTCCTCGCCACCGGCCTGGCGCGTTATATCGAAGTCTCCGCCATGGCCGGCCTGGATGCGACGGACTGGACCTGGTCGGTGCGCTTCGGCGACCTGGACAACGACGGGCGGCTCGATTTGTTCACCACCAACGGCACCTCGCGCGACGACATGAGCCTGGATTTGATCGGCATCAAGATGTTCGAGGTCTGGGACGCCGAAGGCGAGGCGGCGGCGATGGAGTACATGAAGACCATCCCCCAGGCGCCGTCGCCCGATTTTGCCTTCCGCAACCTCGGTGGTTTGGAGTTCGAAGACGTCTCGGCGGCCTGGGGATTGAACCACGACGGCATCAGCTTCGGCGCCGCCTACGCCGATCTGGACCGCGACGGCGACTTGGACCTGGTGGTCAACCGTTTGGGCGAGCCAGCCGGCATCTACCGCAACCAGAGCGCCGGGGGCGGGCGGGTGCTGGTGCGCTTGCAAGGCCAGACCAACCGCTACGGACTTGGGGCCCTGGTGCGCCTCACTTCGGCCAGTGGCACCCAGGTGCGCCACCTGATGCCGACTCGCGGCTTCATGTCGAGTGAGGAGCCGTTGGTTCACTTCGGGCTCGGCGAAGACACCGCTTTCGATCTCGCCGTCGAGTGGCCCGAAGGCCACACCCAGCAGGTCGCCGGGTTGGTCGCCGGCCGTTTCTACACCGTCGAGGAACAGCCCGGCGCGGCCACGATCAAGCGCCTGCCCAACCCCAGGGAGTTGCTCTTCCGCAGGGTGGCCAAGCCCCTCGGGCTGGAATGGCGGCACCAGGAACGGAACTTCGACGACTACAGCCTGCAGGAGCTGCTACCTCTGAAGCTGTCGCAGCTGGGTCCGGGCCTGGCCTGGGGCGATGCGGATGGCGACGGCCTCGATGATCTCTTCGTTGGCGGTGCTGCCGGTCAGCCGGGTGAGGTCTTCCTCTACCGTGGCCGGGCGGGCTTCGAGCGTCGCCCAGGCCCCTGGTCGGCTCACGCCGAATCGGAAGATATGGCCGCCCTGTGGCTGGACGCGGACGGCGACGGCGACCAGGATCTCTTCGTCAGCAGCGGCAGCAACGAGTACCCCGTGGGCGACCTCCGCCAGGCCGATCGCCTCTACCGCAATGATGGAACAGGGGTTTTCTCCCACGACGCAGAGGCCTTGCCGGCGGACCACGGCTTCAGTGGCGCCAGCGCCGCCGCCGACTTCGACGGTGACGGCGACCTGGACCTCTTTGTCGGCGGGCGGGCGGTTCCGGGTCGCTACCCGACCGCGCCGCGCAGCCGCCTGCTGCGCAACGACGGCGGTCGCTTCAGCGACGTCACGGCGGCCGTCGCCCCCGGCCTGGGCGATATCGGCATGGTCACCGGCGCCTTGTTCAGCGATGCCACCGGTGACGGCAGGCCTGATCTACTGCTCACCCTGGAATGGGGACCGGTCTGTCTCTTCGCCAACCTCGGTGGATCCTTTGCCGACCACAGTCAGCCAGCAGGCCTGGCCGAGCGCACGGGCTGGTGGAACAGCATCACCGGAGGTGACTTCAACGGTGACGGCGCGATCGACTATGCGGTGGCCAACCTGGGCCTGAACAGCAAGTACTCCGCCTCACCAGAGCTACCGACCCGGATCTACTACGGCGATGTGGATGGCTCCGGCGAGCCCCACCTGATCGAAGCGAGCAGCACTGACGAAGGGTTGTTGCCGGTGCGGGGTCGTAGTTGTTCGTCGTTGGCAATGCCCTTCGTCAAGGAACGCTTCCCGACCTACCACGACTACGCCTCAGCCCGGCTGACTGACATCTATCCGGACGAGTCCCTCGCAGGCGCCCAGGCCTTCGAGGCGGTCGAGCTCGCCAGCGGGATCCTGCTCAACGACGGTGCGGGTCGCTTCGACTGGCGGCCTTTGCCGCGCCTGGTGCAAGCCTCGCCCGGCTACGGCATGGTGGCGTCGGACTACAACGGTGACGGCCACACCGATCTCTACATCGTCCAGAACTTCTTCAGCCGCGAGCCGGAGACCGGCCTGCTCGATGGCGGGGTGTCGATCCTCCTCTTTGGCGATGGCAACGGCGACTTCAGAGTCTTGGACCCGGCCGAATCCGGCCTGATGGTGCCGGGCGATGGCAAGGGCCTGGCAGGCGGCGACCTCAACCGCGACGGCTGGCCTGATGTCGTGCTGACGCAGAACAACGGCCCTTTGGCCGCCTTCGGCAATCATGGCGTCGCCGGCCACGGCTCCCTGGCCGTCCGCCTGCAGGGCCTCGCCGGCAACCCCGCCGCCGTGGGCGCCCGCGTCACCCTGGAACGATCCGACGGCCACACCCAGAC
>JBCCGX010000228.1:0-11008 GCA_039029035.1 Acidobacteriota bacterium
GAAGAGATGTTCAAGATGTTCATCGGGGTCTACCTGATCATGGTCTTCGACCCGCAGATCCTGTTCAACGATGGCTTCTATCCCCTGCTCCACGTGGTCATCCCGGACGGCAGCCTGCTGCATCCGAAGTTTCCTTCCGCTCTGGGCTGCCGAACCCATGCCCTGACCCGGCTGTTCGACGTCCTCGGCGGCGCCCTGGCGCGCAAGAGCCCGGAGTACACCACCGCTGCGGGCTACGGCACCTCGCCCTACATGCTCTATTCGGGCTGGGATCGCAAGGGCGAGTTCTACTATTTGATGGAGATCTCCTACGGCGGCATCCCCGGCCGGCCGATCGGCGACGGCATGGACGGTCATTCCTGGTGGCCGCTGTTCGAGAATATCCCCACCGAGTACCTCGAGGCCTACTACCCCGTCCGGGTCGACGGCTACACCACAGTGAGAGATTCCGGCGGCGCCGGCTTCCACCGCGGCGGCAACGGCATTGAGAAACGATACCTCTACCTCGAGCCCGGCGAGGTGTCGATCCACGACGACCGCTGGCTGACCTACCCCTGGGGCATCCTGGGCGGCCAGCCCGGTCGACGGTCGGAGAAGATCCTGCAACGGGCCGACGGCACCGAGGAGCGTTTGCCGTCGAAGTGCGACGAGGTCCAGGTGGCCCCGGGCGACATTCTGGTCTACCGTACCGCTGGCGGCGGCGGCTGGAAGGATCCGCTCGACCGCCCAGCCGAGAACGTCGAGGCGGATGTCGCCAAAGGCCTGGTGTCGGAAGACAAAGCGCGCGCCGACTACGGCGTCGTGCTCGACGATCCGGACGCAACGACCAAGCTGCGCGAAGAGCTACGCACCGCTCGGGGTGAGGTCAAAGACTTCGACCTCGGACCGGAGTTGGATCAGATCCTGGCTCAGGCCGAAGACGAGACCGGCTTGCCAGCGCCCCAGCCTCAAGCCGAGCCACTCGCCTGGGCACCCCTCGAATCACCGGAGGATGCGATGCGGCGGGTGCGGGAGAAGGCCGGCGTCTAGCAGCCTCTCGAGACGGGGCGCACGCCTGCGCCCCAATACCCGAGTAGGCCACGGCGACCTTCGAGTTGTATCAACGAAACAGGTCTTGCTAGCCTGAGTCCATGACTTCTCGTGCGCTTCTGTGTCTTCTCTTACCGGCCCTCCTCGCCTGCCACAGCCCTGGCGACGCGAGCTCGCGTGTACTCGTCCTGGGGCTCGACGGTATGGATCCGCGTACCGTCGACCTGCTGATGTCCGAAGGCAAGATGCCAAACTTCGCCAAGTTGCGGCAGGAAGGGGCCTACGGCCGGCTGCTGAGCCAAGAGCCCCTCCTCTCCCCCATTCTGTGGACCACCATCGCCACCGGCAAGGGCCCCGCTGAGCATGGCATCGGCCACTTCGTCGCCACCGGCGATGCGGGCGAGAAGATCCCCGCCAGCTCCCAGCTGCGTCGTGTCAAAGCTCTATGGAACATTGCCTCCGAGGCCAACAAGCGCGTCGCCACGGTCGGCTGGTGGGCTACCTGGCCACCGGAAGAGGTCAACGGCTCGGTGGTCAGCGACCACATGGCCTACCACTTCCTCTTCGAAGAAGGCCTAACGGCGAATGCAGGGGCCGACGACGAAGCCAAGACCTGGCCACCGGACCTGGCCGAACGCTTGGCCCCACTGCTCCGCCAACCGAACGACCTGGAGCACGCCGAGCTGGCTCCCTTTGTCGACGTCGAACCGGTCGATCTCGACCGGCCCTTCGATTTCCAAGACGATCTCGCCCACTTCCGCTGGGCCCTGGCTACGGCGGAGAGCTACCGCGATATCGGCCTCGACCTGTGGCACGAAGAGAAGCCCGATCTGGAGTTGGTCTACATTGAGGGCACCGACTCGACCTCGCATCTCTTCGGTCACCTCTTCCGCGCCGAAGGTTTGGTCGGAGAGCTCGCCGACCAGCAGCGTCGCTTCGGTCGCGCAGTGGAGGCGATGTACCTCTTCGCCGACCGCCTGCTCGGCGAGTACATGACAGCGATGGACGACCGAACCACTCTGGTGGTCCTCTCGGATCACGGCTTCGAGCTCGGTGTATTGCACGACGATCCGTCGAAAACGCGTGATCTGCGCCGCGTCTCCGAGCGCTTCCATCGTCTGGAAGGGATCCTTTATCTCTATGGCCACCAGGTGAAGGAGCACGCCCGCATCGACCAGGCGTCGATCCTTGACATCACCCCGACCGTCCTGGCACTCCTCGGCATCCCGCCAGCGGCTGACATGCCGGGCCGCGTCCTCAGCGAGGCTCTGCGTCACGAGATCGGTCAGAAGCGCGTGGCGAGTTGGGAAGACGACCGCAGGACGGGGCCTGATCTGCCGGGTCCAGAGGACAATCCGGTACACAAGGCCCAACTCGAGCACTTGAAGAGCCTCGGCTACCTCGGCGACGAAGAAGGCGCCTCTACCTCCGGTGACATCGCCACCACGCCCCAGGCCGAACGCAACCTGGCGGCGATCCATTTCCAGGCCAGCCGCTACCGCGAGGCGGCCGAGATCTACCAACGCCTGGCCGCAGCCGAGCCGGGCAACGCTGCCATCCGGGCCAGTCTGGCGGGGGCACTCGGCGCCCTCGGACGTTACGACGCCGCTCTCGGTGAGCTCACCAAGGCGATCGAGCTCCAGCCCCTCAATGTCGAGGCTTACCACAACCGGGCGGTGATCTTTGAGCACCGTGGCGACGGCGCGCGGGCCGTCGCCGACTACCGCACCGCGGTGCGCTACAACCCGCAATATGAGCCATCCCGGCAAGCCCTGATGCGGCTCACTGGCACCGCCGAAGTCCGGGAGCCCAAGAACGAGGCCGAGGCACGGGCGGCCGCTCTAGTCCAACAGGCGAGCCAGGCGGCGCGCAAGACCGACTATCAGCTGGCGATGCAGTTGCTCCACCAAGCCGAGCAAGTGGCGCCTGACTACGTTCTGATCTATCAATACCGGTCCAACGTCACCTACCTTCTGGGCGACCCGGAAGCGGCCGCCGCCGCACTGGAGCGGGCCTTGGAACTCGAGCCCGACAACGCGCTCTTCCGGACCAACCTGGAGCGCTTGCAAGCAGCCGCGGATTAACTCTGCCGAATCAACCGTTCCTTAGCTCGACTCCGTCCACTCTTCCCAAGGAGCTCGTCCATGAAGACCTTCCCCGCCCTGGTGATCACGATCCTCTTGATTAGCCTCGGCCCGACGCCGGCAAGCGCAGACGCGCAGCTCGAAGGCGACTTGGAACAAATGATGGAGTGGTTCACCGGCCGCTTCGACAACTACTGGCAGGTGCGGCTCGAAGAAGGCGCCAAAGAGCCGGTCGAGCATCCACACGGCCGTATCCACTCGATCTTCGCCCCGATCGAAATGCCTTCCCTCGGCGAGCACGTCTTCTACGTCCAGCAATACTCCGACGGAGACCCAACGAAGATCTACCGCCAACGGCTCTACCGCTTCGGCCTCCACGAGGCGGAACAGGCGGTGGAATTGGTGATCTATGCTCCGCCGGATGCCAAGGCGGTAGTCGACGCGCACCTCGATCCGACCAAGCTGGCAGGCCTCGGTCCGGACAACCTCAAGAGCTATCCGGGTTGCGAGGTGTACTGGCAGCGACAGGGGCGCGGCACGGAAGACGACCACTTCATTGGCTTCACCAAGGAAAACGCCTGCCAGGTAACGTCGTCGCGCTCCGGCAAGACGCTGATCATCTCCGACGACCTCCGGCTCGATGCCGGTCAGATCTGGATCCAGGATCGGGCGGTGGATACGGAGGGCAACTGGATCTACGGCAACAAGGCCGGCATCCCGCACAAGCTCCAGAAAGTCCGCTTCTTCGAGTGCTATGCCGCGGCACCGAAGGGCGAGAAGCCCGACGGCACGACTGATTGGAATCTCTGGCGGCCGATCGAGATCCACGATCAGGGTGGCAGCTACCCTTTGGTGCCACCCGAGGCGGCCGAGGCCCAGTACACCATCGAGCTTTTCCAGGCGGTCTACGAGGGCGAGAACACTGTGCCGGTGCTCGAGCTGGCGGTGCGGGAAAAGGGCAAGGAGAAGTCGATCGCCTATGCCTGGGCCGATCCCAAGTCGGAGCGTATCGGTATCAACCTACGGTCCATACAGACGGGCTGCAAGCTACAGGCGAACTGAGGCCATGCAACGCGTCGCAATGGCTCTATTGCTCAGCGTCGCAGCGGTCCATCTGACGGCTGACGAGGCGCCTCTGGTCGATGGCTTCAAAGAGACGGTCTTCAGCGTCCGAGACCTCGACGCCGCGATCGAGCTCTATAGGGAAGTCGGCGGCTGGGAGGTTCTGCTCCGCGGTCGCGCTGGTTCCGATCTGGCGCGGTTCTGGAAACTCGAGCCCAAGCAAGTGATCGAAGAGGCGCTGCTCGCTAATCCCGGCGATGATCGCGGCTACCTGCGCCTAGTGCACTTTCCGGGCGCGGAGCCCGAGATCATCCGCCCGGGGGCAATGCCGTGGGATACCGGCGGCATCTTCGACGTCAACGTGCGGGTCAAAGACGTGCACGCCAAACTGGCCGACCTGCGGCGCCACGGCTGGCAGTCGTTCAGCGACCCGGTGGAGTTTACCTTTGGCAAGTTCGTCGTCCGCGAAGTTCTCGCTCAGGGACCGGACGGCATCGTGCTGGCGATGATCGAGCGCGTCCAGCCGCCCCTCGAGGACTGGCCCAATTTGCGCCAGCTGAGCTTCATCTTCAACGCCACCCAAACGGTGCGCGACTTCGACCGCAGCTTCAACTTCTACACCGAGAAGCTCGGTTTCAAGGTCTATCTGGAGCACGAGGGAGCGAGCCGCGAGGCTGGCCCCCATGTCCTCGGCCTGCCGCATAACCTGGCGGCCGAGATTCCCCGCCGGGTCGCCATCATGAGCCCCAAAGGGGACAACTTCGGCTCGGTGGAGATCCTAGCTTTTCGCGGTGCCGAGGGCCGCGATTTCTCCGACCGCGCCAAGCCGCCCCATCTTGGCCACCTCAGCCTCCGCTTCCCCGTGTCCAATCTCGAAACCTACCTGACTCAGTTGCGATCGCGCGATGTCGAGCCCATCTCGGGGCCGGCCACGGTGCAGATCGCACCCTACGGCAGAGTCCGCGGGATCGTCGTCCGGGCGCCGGAAGGCGCCTGGCTGGAGTTCCTCGAACTGCCCGGCGAGTAGAGCCTGGGGCGCCCTTCGCCTCGACGGCCACTCGACTGGGCCCAGCCGCGAAGAGTCTCCCTGCGGCCACTTGCACGACCCCGAGCGTCAGGATCGCGCTGGTAGTCGGTGACTTCTTGACGTCCGATCGCACAAAAGCTTACAATGTCATAACTTTAGTACAATACAATCGAGATCAACTTGACGGACAACCCCATCTCTCCCAAACCGGATGCTTCGGAGACGCTCCGAGGGCCCCTCGCCGGCCTACGCGTGCTCGATGCCGCGACCCTCTTCGCCGGGCCGCTGGCGGCGACGATGCTGGGCGATTTCGGTGCCGAGGTGATCAAGATCGAGCACCCCAAGGGCGATCCGGTGCGCTACCACGGCCATCGCAAAGGCGACGTCCCTTTGTGGTGGAAGATGGTCGGGCGCAACAAGCAAGCCGTGACCCTCAACCTGAGCCACGAGCGTGGCCAGGAGATCTTGCGAGATCTGGTGGCGCAGGCCGATGTGCTGATCGAAGGCTTTCGCCCCGGCACCCTCGAGCGCTGGAATCTCGCGCCCGAGACCCTGCACGAGATCAATCCACGGCTGGTCATTGCTCGGGTCACCGGTTTCGGTCAGTTCGGGCCGTACAGCAAACGCCCCGGTTTCGGCACCTTGGCCGAAGCGATGAGCGGTTTCGCAGCGATCACCGGTGAGCCTGACGGCCCGCCGACCCTACCGCCCTTCGGCCTCGCTGACGGCATCTCGGCGCTGGCGACCTCGAACGCCATCCTCATGGCCCTCCGCGCTCGCGACCAGACGGGCCGGGGCCAGGTGGTCGACCTAGCGATTATCGAGCCGATCCTCACTATTCTCGGCGCCCAACCGATCTGGTACGACCAGCTCGGCGTCAAGCAGAAACGACGCGGCAACCGCTCGGTCAACAACGCACCGCGCAACACCTATCGCACCCGCGACGACCGCTGGGTCGCGATCTCGACCTCGGCCCAGAGCATCGCCGAGCGGGTGATGCGTCTGGTCGGCCATCCGGAAGTGATCGATCAGCCTTGGTTCGCTTCCGGTGCCGAACGCGCCAAGCACGGCGCCGAGCTCGACGCCTACGTCGGCGGATGGATCGCCGAGCGTGATTTCGACGAGGTGGTGCGCGAGTTCGAGGCCGCTGAGGCGGCGGTGGCACCAATTTACGACATCGAGGACATCTTCGCAGACCCCCAATTCGCCGCCCTCGGCACCCTGGCAACTGTCGAGGACGAAGAGCTCGGCTCAGTGCGCATGCAGAATGTGATGTATCGCCTGACGGAGACGCCTGGCAGCATCCGTTGGGCGGGCCGACGGCTGGGTCAAGACAATGCGGAGGTCTACTCGAGCCTCCTCCACCTCTCCGAAGCCGATCTGCACGATCTCGCCGAGGAGGGCGTGATTTGAGCCGTTCAATGAGCGACGAGCGTCCCTGCCGCTCTTACCTTTTCGCTCCTGGCAACAACGAGCGCCTGCTCGGCAAAGTGCTCGACGCCGGCGCCGATGCGGTCGTCCTCGACCTCGAAGACGCGGTGGCCGCCGAGCACAAGCTGGTGGCGCGGCAACAGGTGCGCCAGCTCTTGCAAGAGGCAGATGCTACTCTGCCGGTCTGGGTCCGGCTCAATGATCTACGCGGTGCGGAATGGCAAGCCGACGTCGCCGAAATTTGTGGTGAGCCCACCGCTCTGCGCACGCTGGCGGGGCTGCGCGTGCCCAAGGCCGAATCGGCTGCCGAGCTCGCCCAACTCGACGAAACGCTGCGCCCGCTCGAAGAACAGGCCGGACTGGAACCGGGCAGCTCGCGGCTCACCTGCACCATCGAGAGCGCTCTTGGCCTGGTCGCCGCCCCACAGCTGGCGGCGCATCCCCGGGTTAGCCACCTGGCCTTCGGTGAAGCCGACTTCGTCGCCGACATCGGCGCCGAGCTCGACGGCCAAGGGACCGCGACCCTGTTTGCCCGTTCGTCACTGGTCGTGGCGGCGAGGGCCGCCGGCATCGCGCCACCGATTGCACCGGTCTTCACCCAGCTCGACGATCCGGACGGTCTGCGGCGCAGCACGCGCGAATTGCGCCAGCAGGGCTTCTTCGGCCGCTCCTGCATCCACCCGCGACAAATCGAACCGATCCACCATGCCCTGGCGCCGCGCCCCGAGCAAATCGCCCAAGCGCGGGCCATCCTCGCCAGTTTCGAGGAGGCCGGCGGCGGGTCCGCTCTGGCGGCCGGTCGCTTCGTCGACGAAGCGGTGGTGCGCCAGGCGCGGGCTGTTCTGGCCCTGGCCGAAACTCCCAACGGAGCTGCGGAATGACGAGTCCTTGGCAAAGCCTGGAAGACTGTCGGATCTACGACCTGGCCCAGCCTCTCGAGCACGGCATACCGGTATCGCCCAATCACCCGGGCTTCAAGCTCGCGTTGATGCGCCGCCACGGCGATATGGAGCGTGCCGACGGTAGCTCGGCCGCCAACGAGATGATGCTTCTCGGAGGGCACACCGGCACCCACGTCGATGCCCTCTGCCATGTGTCCTTGAAAGGCCAGTTGCATGGTGGCACCGACGCCCACACCGCCCAAACCGGCGGCCGCTTCCGCAGCCTCGGGGTCGAAGAGATCCCACTGACCTTCTGCCGCGGCGTGATGCTCGATGTTCCGGCGCTGACCGGAGTCGACGTACTCGAACCCGACACCGCGATCACCGCAGGGGACCTCGAAGCCGCTGAGCGTCGCCAGGGGGTGGAAGTCCGGCCCGGCGACGCGGTTCTGATCCGCAGCGGCTGGCCCAAGCATTGGAGTGACATCGATCTCTTTCGCGGCGCCCGCGGCGGCGCGCCCGGTCCGGACGAGTCGGCGGCCCATTGGATGGCCGAACGCCGCGTGCGAATCACCGGCGCCGAAACCATCGCCTATGAGCACATTCCGGCCGGTCGTGGCCACGCGCTGCTGCCGGTCCACGTCATCCTCCTGGTCGAGAACGGCATCCACATTATCGAAGTGATGGACCTGAGCGAGCTGGCACGCGATGGCGTCAGCGAGTTCCTCTTCGTGCTCACCCCCCTCAAGGTCGTGGGGGCCACCGGAGTGCCGGTGCGACCGGTCGCCATCGCCAACCCGGGAGGAGCCTCATGACCTTGGTCGAGCAGCTCGCCGAGCTGGCCGCCGGAGTCCGTTACGACGACCTGCCCGAGCCGGTTTCGACCAGCATGCGGCAGCGGATTCTCGACATCGTCGGCCTCAACCTGGCCGCCCGACCGTTAGCGACCAGTGACATGGCTTTCGCCGTTGCGCGCGCCTGGCGTGGGCCGGAAGAGTCACAGCTGATGGCTTACGAAGGGCGACTACCGGCCGCGGCCGCCGGCTTCGTCAATGGCACCCTGGCCCATTCCCTCGATTTCGATGACACCCACCTGCCTTCGGTACTTCATCCCAGCGCTTCGATCGTACCAGCCGCCTTGGCCGCGGGCGAGGCGGTCGGGGCATCGTTGCACGAGGTGCTGGCGGCCGCCGCCGGCGCCTACGAGATCTGCATCCGCACCGGCATGGCAGCCTACGACCGAGAGCTCGGCAACTCGGTGTTCTTCGAGCGCGGCTGGCACGCTACGTCGATCTGCGGCACGCTGGCAGCCGCCGCGGTGGGCGCCCGACTCTACGGCCTAGGGGCAGCCGGCATCGGTCATGCCATGGGCATCGCCGCATCGATGGGCTCGGGCATCATCGAAGGCAACCGTGCCGGCGGCTCCGTCAAGCGTCTACATTGTGGTTGGGCAGCCCACGCCGGCCTGGTGGCGGCACAATGTGCTCGCGAAGGTTTCACCGGCCCGCCGACCGCCCTCGAAGGACGCTTCGGCTTCTACCAGGCCTACTGCGGCGGTACACTCCACGCCGACGAGATCACCGACGGGCTGGGAACGGATTGGTGCATCCCAGGTGTCTTCTACAAGCCCTACCCCGCCAACCACTTCACCCACGCCGGCATCGACGCGGCGATGAAGATGCGTCAACGGGTGGCGGTCGAGGACATCGAGAGCATCCGCCTCAGCGTCTCGACGCCGACCCTACGCACCATCGCCGAGCCCCGCGAGCAGAAGATCCGCCCTCAGTCCGGCTACCACGGCCAGTTCAGCGGCCCGTTCACCATCGCCGTGGCCCTGCTCGGCGGCAGCGGCGGCCTCGGCGTGTGGCTCGACGATTTCAGCGACGAGAACGCCCGCGACCCGCGCTACCTGGAGTTGGCAGCGAAGGTCGAAGTCGATGCCTCCCCGGAGTGTGATGCCATCTTTCCGCATCAATTCCCCGCCATCTTGCGGGTCCGCACCCGCGACGGGAAAGATCTCGAGGAACGCGTGATGGCCAACCGGGGTGGCCCCCAGAGCCCGCTGAGCGAGGAAGAGATCAAGGTCAAGTTCCGCGCCAACGCCTCACGCACCGTGGCGCCGGAGGATGCCGAGCGCCTCGCCGAGGCGATCCTCGACGCCCGAGACAAACCCGTCGGCGAGCTGCTGCGGCCGGCACAGGAGGCTTTTGCCCATCGCGATGTCAAGGTTTGAGCAATCTAGGAGAGACCATGTCGAAACGTCCCAATATCGCCAGTGAGCACGAGAAGGCGGTCGAAGCCGAGATCCAAGGGGCCCGCGCCGAGCGTGACCGCACGATGCGCGCCGCCATGACGACCCTCGAGATCGACGATCGCGAAGCCGAGCCCTATATCCGCAGCTACAGTCGCGGTCCGGTAGACCACGAGGTGCCAGCCGAAGTCCAGGCCTGGATCGACGAGGAAGATGCCACCCAGATGCAGCACTACCGTCGCATCTACCGCGAGATCGCCGAGCTGGCACCGCTGCGTGATGCGTGGGTCGAAGAGTTCTTCGAGCGGATCACTGGCCCGCGGGGCTATTCGGTCCATGCCGGCACCCGTAAGACCATCCCTGAGAACGAAATCCCCGTCCGTCCCGATCGCCCCTGGCGACTGGTCTGGTAACGGTTGAGATAGAAGGAGCGAGACATGGGACGCCCCCACATGGAACCGTTGGTCGACCGCGATGTCGAAGCCAAAGCTCTCACCCTGCCCGGATTCAGCTCGGGCATCACCTACCGCACCCTGAGCCTCGATCCGGTCAACGGCTCATGTACTCAGGTGGTGGAATTCGCCGGCGGTTTCCAGCAGGAAGCGGGCTTTTCGCGTAGTGAATGGGAGCTCTTCATCCTCGACGGTAGCTTGACCATCGACGGCAAGACCTACACCAAGGACCACTACTGGTTCTTCCCGGCCGGCTACCGCATCGGCAACATCTCCACCCAGACCGGCTGCAAGGCGATCTGGTTCTTCAACGACCACTACCCGGATTGGGTCCCTGCCACCGACCATCGCAACGCCGAGGTCGACGTCGCGGCCCATGTGTCGACCAACTCCAACGACGAGGTGCGCTGGGTGGTGCCAAGCTTCTTTCCCCAGACCGAACCCGGGGTGTTCCTCAAGATCCTGCGCCTGGAAGAAGAGACCGGCGCCTTCACCGGCCTCTACATCATGGTGCCCGGCTTCTGGCAGGACAATGTCTCATACCATGACTGCATGGAAGAGTCGTACCACATCTGGGGTGAGTCCTGGATGATGCAGTTCGGCTACCTGCCCACCGGCGGCTACTTCTACCGCCCGCCCTACATCGGTCATGGCCCCTTCCAGTGTGAGTACGGCACCTACGCCATCTTCCGCACCGACAGCTGGCTGGTGAACTATTTCAATTGGAACCCCTTCATGAATCCGGAAGAGAACCGGGTTCGGGTGGTCGATCGAGTCAAGAAGCGCCAGCC
>JBCCGX010000229.1:0-10960 GCA_039029035.1 Acidobacteriota bacterium
CCAATTGGCCGTCTGCTGCCACTGGCGCCGCCTGGCGCTGACGAAACGACGCCTCGCTCGCCGTCAGCGTGTCGCGCAGTTGGCGCGCGACGGCGCGCTCCTGGCGCACGAGATTGCGCCTCTCACCGGGATCGACGGCGATGTCGTAGAGCTCGGGCCGCGGTGCGACGATCAAACGATGTTGGACCGTGGTGACCGCGGTCAAGGGGCTCCAGCCGTAGGTCGCGGCGGGCATCAGAGACTCACTGTAGATCGGCAGCGACGGAGGATCGATCTCGGTCAAATCCAAGCCAGGCAAGACCGGACCAGGCAAGGTCGGATCACTCGCTGGTAGCACGAGTTGGGCCAGGGAGGCCGCCAATCGGCGGGTCGCGACCGGCTCGCTCACCTGCACGCCACGCGGCACGCCGGAGCCTGCGACGATCAGTGGCACTTCCATGACTGAGCGATAGAGAAAAATCCCGTGGGTCCTCTCGCCGTGCTCACCGAGGGATTCGCCGTGATCGCCGACTACCGCGACGATCCGTTCCGGCGTCGCCGGCAAGCCGTCCAAAAGACGACCGATCTGGCGATCCATGAAAGCGATCTCGTCAGCATAAAGAGCGTGGACGGATCCGCCGGTAGACCCGGGGGCGGCATAGGGAAAATGAGGGTCGTAGTAGTGCACCCAGAGAAAGAACGGCCGGACGGGATCACGCCCCGCCGTCCAGGCCAGGGCGGCTGTCGTCACCGCGGCCGCATCACGCTCGGGATAGCCGTATTCGCCCAAGCGTTCGGCCACCATTCGGTCGTCGTAAAGAGCAAAGCCCCGGGCCAAGCCGAATCGACGATCGAGGACCCGGGTGGCGACGAAGGCGGCGCTGTCGAATCCATGCGCCGTGAGCAGCGTGGCCAGGGTGGGCAGATCTTGGGGCAAGGCCACAGAGCCGTTGACTCGCACGCCGTGCTCGGGTGGCTCGAGGCCGGTCAGGAGCGAGGCATGCGACGGTAGGGTCAAGGGCGACGGGGCCACCGCTCGCCGGTAGCGCACGCCCTGACCGGCCAATCGATCGAGCGCCGGCGTGCGGCTGGCGCCGCCCTCGACCGTCGGCCCGACGAAATCATTCCGCGTCGTATCGAGGGTGATGAGAACGAGGCTGGGCGGCGCCACCTTGGATGTCAACTCCTCAGCTGGTGCCTCCTCGGCCGATGCGCCTCCGGCCCAGACCAGGACAGCGAGCCCCAAGACTCCAGCAGCCAGCCACCGGCCCCCAACCCAAAGCCACGGGACCAGGCGCTGCAAATGCAGTCCTACCCTGGTGATGGTGAATTCGTCGGCCACGTTCGACTCGATTCTATGTCCTCGCCAGTCCGAGCCGAGCTCGCGCTCATACGCCACGCCGCGCCTCGAGCGCCGCCAACTTCTCGCGCAGGCGCTGCCGATAGGCCGCGTTCTTGTCACTCAACAGGGCGATTGCGTGGCGGTAATGTCGCGCGGCCTCGGTCACCTCACCCGCGTCGTCGAGGATCACCGCCAGGTTGCTGTGCGCGGTGGCGGTCCGCGGATCGAGCTCGAGGGTGTGGCGATAGTGCAAGATGGCCTCGTCGAGGTGGCCTGTGAGATGGGCGCTCAAGGCGGCTTGATGTTGGACCGGTGCCAGGTTTGGCGCCAGCTCGGTCGAGCGGATCGCCAGCTTGCGTGCCTCCTCCAGTTTACCGGCCCAACCGAGCACCCGCGACAGCTGGGACAGGGCCATACCGTGCGCGGCAGGATCGATCTGGTCCTCCACCGCCTGCTGCACCCGTCGGATGGAACCTTCGCCCCAATCCGCCACCGGCCGCACGACCCCTTCGCGCTCCAGGATCTGCAGGATCTCCAAAGCCAGCAGTCGATGGCCTTCGATCGTCGGGTGGACATGGTCGAGGAAGAGGTCTTCACCTGCGATACCCTGCGGTGATCGCTCCTCCACCATGGAGGCGAAATCGACCATCGGCACAGCGCCTCGGTGCGCCACGTCGGCGACGATCCGGCTTGTCGGGCCAAGTGCACGTAGGGGACAGACATCTTCGTCACGCGCCCGCTCGAAGGCCAGCTTGGCCGCCTCGTGCCGCCCCAAGGCATCCAGCGCGCGGCCGCGGTGGAAATGGAGCTCGGCGTGGCGATCGTCGAGGGCCGCGGCCTCGTCGAGAGCCGCTAGAGCTTCTTGCCAACGGCTTGCGGATACCGCTTGCCCAGCCGCGGCGAAGCGCTCTTCCCAGTCCGGCCGCGAGGCTTCGCTCAGTCCATCGCCGGGCTCACTCTTGAACGGCGAGCAGTGTCTCAAGTTGGACGCGGGGTTGATCAGAAGAATCTCGGCGCCGGCCGAACGGGCCATTTCGACCATCCGCGTGAGGCTGAAGCGGAAATGCTGCAGCACTTTGCCTTGTAATGCTTCGTCGCGATGGTAGGCACTGGGGCCGACCGAGGCATCAAGCAAAGTCCGCACCTCGTCGCCAAGCTCCGTCGCCGGAGCAGAGCCTTCTCGACTCCGGGCACGAGCCAGGGCTTGCTGCCCGGCGGTGAAGAGCCGGGTGCGGCTGGCCAACGCACCGAGGCCGCGCAACGCACGGGGGTAGGCGAGGATCTCGCCGTAAGTTCGCTGCTCGAGAAACTCGTTGTGCCCCGAATAGACGATGAACAAGTCCGGCTCGTAGCGCAGAAGCTCTTCCATCAACAAGGCGACCCGGTAGCTGGCGTAGCTGATCCCACCGGCGTTGACCACTTCCCAGGTCCGGGATGGATCGGCCACCGGCAGGAATTCGCGCAACCAACCGCAGAACGACGTCCCGTCGCCATAGGGGCGACCGTAGGTCGTCGAGCCTCCGAGACAGAAGATACGGTAGGTCCCTTCCGGCTTGAAGCGGGCGAAGCTCTGGACGTTGAACAGGCGTCGCTTGTTGACTGCGGTCTCCAGCACCTCGGAACCGTCGGCTCGCTGGGTGCTGACGAAATGGGACACTGCCGAGGCAAAGCCAACGTAGGGATCGCTTTCGTAGAGCACCGGCTCGATTCCGAGACCCGCCAGCAGCAGCTCGAGACCGCCGAAGAACAAGCCTGTGGCAAGCAGCGAGAAAAGGAGCTTCTTCCACAGCGGCAAAGGGCTCGCTGACAAGGTCCCCTTCGCCCGCTGGGCAGCCTTTCCCCGAACCGCCCCAGGCTGACGCCGATCCCTGGCGAGTTTCTTTCCTGCTCTCTTCTTTCTGCCCATGACGCTCTTTGTAACCTATCGAGCCGACCCGGCGCAAAAAAGCCCGGCCGTGGTGAGCACGGACCGGGCTTTCTCGCGCAACGGCGTCGACCGCCGTCGGCGCCTCAGATCAGGCGACCTTTAGAAAGGTCCCGACCAATTGCTGAAGTCGTTCGACTCGAAGCCGTCGGCGAAGATCGCCCCGAAGCCAGCTGGGCACTCGGCCGGTATGTCGAACGCCTCGGTCTCGTTGTTGTTGGTCGGAGGCACGCCGCCCCCGGGATCACCCGAGACCGCACTGACACCCAGGCCGCGCTTGGCGAAGCCGCGCCAGATCTCGCATTGGTTGGCACCGCCGTTGTTGGTCTGGTCGGCCAGCAGGATGGCATCTCGCGCCTGCACAAAGTCGGGCAGGCACTCCTGCAGCTTCATGCCGTCGATCACCAGCTGGATGGTCAGATTGTTGCCGCCGGTGCCGGTGTAGAGGTCCTCGTCGAAGCCATGCTTGGTGACCAGCTCCCAATAGACCTCCCACACCATGTCCATCCAGATCTCACCCACACCGTGCGGTACGTTGGTGGGGCCGATGTCCGCGTAGGTTTGGGGGTTGACCGTCAGGTCCGTGCTATAAGGAAAGTTGCGGATGCCGCTGCCAGCGGCGTCCTGGAAGATGAGGTAGTTGCCGATGCCACGCGCCTGCTCCGGGGTATCGGTGGCCCGGGCGGTCAACATCAAGCTCCAGAAATCGCTCCAGCCCTCACCGGCCTGTTCGTTACCACCCAGGCAGCCCGCAGCAGCCGGACCGCCGGTGAGACGGTTGCTGATGCCGTGACCGTATTCGTGGGCGATGACGCCATTGTCGAAATCGCTGTCGCGGCGTACCGGGGCGTCGGGATCGATGTCGATGTCACCAGTACCGGTGCCGGCACCGGTGATCACCGTCTTGAGGAAATCGCCATCCGCCTGGCTGATCAGCACTGACGGGATCGTCACCCCTGCCGCCCCAACGCCGGCACCCATGTGCAAAAGACCCGGGCGATCGTTGGCCACGATGGCGCCGGTAGCGCCGGCAACCTGAGCATTGGTGATTTTCTGGCTAAAGTCGCAGAAACCGCGATCGACCAAAGCGATGTCGTTGGAAAAGCCGACCAGGGGCTCGCAGCCATCGTTGACCGTGCCCATGCCGCCCATACCGTCGTCACCGATGACGTTGTCGAAGGCGCGCTCGATGGTGCCAGCGATGGCGCCAGTGGCGTCGAGCTGCGGGCCGAAATTCGCTGACGCGGCCTCGTACTCACCGGCAACGCCTGCCGGCGCGGTGACCGTCGCCAACGTATCGATCGGCGGCTTCCACTGGAACATCGACATCACGCCGGGCGCACCATCACCTGGCGTGCCGAAGGTGGCGTTGTTGAAGCTCGGCGGGGAAGCCTCGGCGCCATCCTGCGCGTCAGCCCGCACCGCATCGTTGCCGATACCGCCATTGCCGTAGGTGTTGGTCTGGAAGTTGCCCGCCATCTCGTCGAAGCCGTACTGGTAGGTGAGGTCGTGCATCACATTGTTGGCGTAGAACAGATTGATGATCGACGCCGCGAGGTTGGAGCCGGCAGCCGGCTGCATCGCCGGGTCGAAGGTCTCGAGGAAATCCAGTGTCGGGCCGCCGGAGGGCTGCAAGCCTCCGAAGTTGTTGCCGTCCAGATCATCCTGGGCGTTGACGTTGTTGCCGGTGGTGTTGGTGGTCTCGTTACCCGGTGCGCCATCCAGATCGTGCCAGCCGAAGGGCGAGGCGATCGGATCGGCCGGATCGACCACGACCGTCTGGGCGGAGTCATCCGGATTCTCGTTGTCCGGGAAGGGGATCACCAAATACGAATCAGAGTTCGTCCAGTTGTTCTGCGAGATGATGTCACCGGTGATGGCGTCGACACGCACGCTCCACCAGTCGGTCGAATGAATCATGTCGAGGACGGTCCACCAAGTGAGGCGAATGCTGCCATCTTCGGCACGCTCGTAGACCAGGCGGGCGGGGATGTCGCTACGGGACAAACCCGCTGGAGCGAAGGTCGAGCGTTGCGCGGGGCCACCTTCGCTCTCCAGGCGAGTCAACTCGCCCTGCACCGAGAGGCCGAAGTGCTCGGCTGCACGCTGGATCGCTGCTTGATCGTCGAGCGCCGGAGCGCTGGCATTGACCCGATTGGCGAGGTCTGGGACGAACAGGTTCCCCATGTTGATAACGCTGCCATCACGAGCGATGTTGATGTTGATCAGGCCGTTATAGACTTCTATACCCTCGAGATGCTGCTGCAGGACGATGTGAGTCACACCGTTGTGACGGGTCGTATAGCGATCCCGCACCACCATGCCTTCGAGGTCTGCGGCCGTCAAACCCAGAGCCACACGCTGGCCCTGGATGTAGGCCATCGCGATGTCGAGGGGCTCGCCGTCTTGCGGACCGGTAAGAAATCGGACCGGTCCTACCGCGGCGGCGGACAGCGCCGAGGCAAAAACAAGGACGGCCAAACAGATCACTGCTCGGTTCTGGGGACGCGTCATCTCGGGATCTCCTGTGAAGTCGCCGCAGTGATGCGGACGGGTGATGCAGACAGGGCGGGCAAACTGTTGTCTTTTGCGGGACATCTCTTTATTCGCCCCAGGCCCAGCGGTGGATTGGCCGATCTCGATCACGGCCACCGATCGCATCCGGTCGGTGCGACCCTGACTCGCTAGCGGCAGGGCGGTTTGAGATAGAATCTTGACGTCGAGACCAGAACCATAGCACACGGCCTATCTATCGGATATCGAGGCGAAAAATCGGGAGATCGGACTGGAGAATCGGGAGATCGAGCCGGAGATATCGAGAGGCCGGGCCTGGCCGTCGACAGCGCAGAGCTCCTACCCCTTCGAGGTTCCAACGATGATGAAGAAACGGCACCTGGCCAGCCTCGTGTGGATCGCTTCGATCCCTCTCCTACTCCTTCCCCTCACCTCGGCAAGGGCCGAGACGCTCAGTCCCAAAGAGCTCAAGAGGTCCCAGCGGCAGGTCGAGAAAGCTCTCGCTTCCGGTCAGATCGACAAAGTGGTCGAGACCTCGGAGAAGATCCTCGCGACCCTACCCGCCAAGGACCCGCGCCGCGGCGCCGCACTCTATGTCGTGGCTCTGGCCCACCTGGCTCCGAACGCGGCCGCCGAGGACCAGGCGACCGCCCGACGGTATCTCGAAGAGCTAGCTGGCCAACCGCGGCACCTTCGTCATTCGGAGGTCACCGCACTGCGCGGTGTCTTCGACCAGCTCGATCAGGCGCGCAGCGAGACCGCCACTCGCCAAGCGGAGCTCGAAGAGAAGCTCGCCGCTGCAGAGGCGCAGCGCCAGGAAGCCGAAGCTGAGGTCGCCGGCGAGTCCGAAGCCAGTGACGAACGGGTAGCAAAGCTCGAAGCTCAATTGCGCCGGGCACGCGGCGACCTCCAGCGCACCAAGGCCGAGCTGGAGAAGAAAGACGAGGCGCTCCAGAAGCTGAAAGACTCGCTAGTCGGCCGAGCCGCCGGCTCGGGCTAGACCGTACTTAACCTTCAAGCTGCTGCGCGATCTTGCGCAGCAGGCGCTTGAACTCCACCGGCTTGGTGTCATAGTCGTCACAGCCCGCAGCCAGCGCTTCCTGGCGGTCTTCCGCCATGGCATGCGCGGTGAGCGCAATCACCGGAATACCGCGGGTCGCCGGGTCGGCCTTCAAACGCCGGGTGGCCTCCCAGCCATCGAGCACCGGCATCCGCATGTCCATCAGGATCAGGTCGGGCTGTTCCGTGACAACGGCATCGATGCCCTGCTGGCCATCGCGTGCCACGGCGACTTCGAACCGGCGACGGCGCAGGCGGCGGGACAGCATATCTGCGTTGAGCTCGTTGTCTTCGACCAGCAGAATCTTAGGCACTTTCTTGGCTCGCTCCTTCAGCCGGTCAGCGCGCCACGCAGGCCGCCACCAAGTCACGCAGCTCGCCCAGCAGATCGTCGCGCTGCCCTTTCTTCAGCACCGCGTCGACCTGGCCTTCGAGCTTCACTTTGTTGTCTTCGGTCAAATCCTGGGCGGTGACGACAACGACCGGGATGTCGCGCCATTCCTCGCTGTGGCGAATCTCAGCCAGGAAATCGTAGCCGTCCATCTGCGGCATGATCAGGTCGAGCAAGATGAGATCCGGCACCGTTTCTGTCAGGCGCGCCAGGGCCACCAGGCCGTTCTCCGCCTCGTCGATGGTCCATCCGTCTTTCTCCAGACCGCGACGCAAGAGCTGGCGTGCGTCGGCCTCGTCCTCGACAATCAGAACGCGCCCATCGCCGGTCCGTGAGCCGCCCAGGAAACGATCGAGGTAGCCGGTGAGGCGCTGGCGATCGATCGGCTTCGAGAGGTATTCAGATGCTCCCAGAGCGAGCCCCATCTCTTTCTCGTCGAGCATCGTCATCATGATCACCGGGATATCGGCGGTGGCGGCTTCTTTCTTCAAGGCCGAGAGCACTGCCCAGCCATCCATGCCCGGCATCATGACATCGAGGGTGATCGCACTCGGCTGCAGCTTCAAAGCCAACTCGAGCCCTTGCATGCCGTTGGTTGCCGTGACGACTTCGAATCCGGCGCGCGTCAGGTAGCGCTCGGTCAGCTCCAGCGTGTTGGCATCGTCATCGATCACCAGCACCGTTTCGGACTGACCGGCGGCGCGCGGTGGAGCCGTGTCTTGCGGACGCCGCGGCTCGTCCGGCGGTCGCTGTCCGACCACTGCCGGCAGCTCGACCGTAAAGGTCGTACCGTGCCCTTCCTCGCTTTCGACGCTGACGTCGCCACCCATCAACTGGCAGAACATCTTGCTGATCGTCAGCCCAAGACCGGTACCGCCGAAGCGCCGCGTGGTCGATGAATCGGCCTGGGTGAACTCGTCGAACACCTTCTCCATCTGCTCCGGGCTCATGCCGATGCCGGTGTCGGACACCTTGAAGATCCAGCCATCGATGGCTGCCTGGCCGCCAATCGGGCCCCGCCGGGCCTGTAGAGTGATGGTGCCCTGATCGGTGAACTTGCTGGCATTCGACAGGAGATTGAACAAGGTCTGCCGAACCTTGGTCTCGTCGGCGGTCAGGCTACCTTGGCGCGACTCGACGTCGACAATCAGTCGATTGCCGTTCTTGTCCACCAACGGTTGGATGGTCGCGGAGACGTCGTCGATCAACGAGCCCACCTCGAACTCTTCGAGGAAGAGATTCATCTTCCCGGCCTCGATCTTCGAAAGGTCGAGGACATCGTTGATCAAGGCCAGGAGATGCTTGCCGGCGGCCAGAATCTTGTTGAGGTCAGGAATAAAATCCTCTTGGCCAAGGTCTTCGGCGTCCTCGGCCAGCATCTCGGTATAACCGATAATGGCATTCATCGGCGTCCGCAGCTCGTGACTCATGTTGGCCAGGAAAGTGCTCTTCGCCTGGTTGGCATCCTCGGCGGCAGCCCGTGCCTCCTCGACTCGGGCTCGGGCCTGGTGCAGATTCTGCGACATCTGATTGAACGATTTGGCCAGCTCGCCGAGCTCGTCGCGACTGCTGATCCCGATCCGGTGATCGAGGTCGCCGCGGCCGATACGGCGCGCCCCGGACTCGAGCGCCTGCAGGCCGCGGCTCAGGTGCCCCGACACCCAAAGGGCCACCAAGAGAGCCAGCACCGCCGAGGCTAGAAAGACACCGAGCACCTTGGTGTCGGTCGAAGCGGTCACCGAGTCGAACTCGGTGATCGCGACGGTGATCTTCGAATCCTCGTTGGACCGAATAAGGCCCAACTGCTCGAGCACCTGCTCCACCACCGGCCGCGGCGGCTCGCTCACCGCTTCGCTGTCTGCAGTAGCCGGTGAGTCCGAGGCTTCGCTGCCGGAGCCGTCGGCAGGCTCCGCTGTCTCGGCCTCTGCCGATGCCTCAGGGCCCTGCGCTTCCGCCACCGTTTCGGAGGTCACCGTCTCGGGGGTCGGATCTCCTTCACCCGCCGCCTCGACGATCTCCAGACTGCGGTAGAAGGTCGTCAACTCCTCCTGCAGTTGATCGAAGAGGAGAGAGAGACGGCCGACCAAGCGCTGATCGTCGGCATCGTTCAGCGCATGGAGCTTGTCGATGTCGGCCCCGAGACCCTCCAGCCTGGCGACGAACTCATCCACCGCCTCGGGCGCGAGCTCGCCTTCACCGAACTCCGCCAGAACCTTCAGCTGTTCCACCGAGCGCCCCTGCTCGTCGAGAGTCTGCTGGATCTTGCTCACCAGCTCCTGGCGGTCGAAGGCATCTCGCACCGCGGCGAACCGTTCGCGCCGATCCTCGTTGCTCTGCCGAAAGATAACGATATTGACCGCGAACAGAGCCAGGATGACGAAAAATCCCAGGAACAGTCTGCGGCGAATACTCATGCGCGACTTTGTCTTCGCTCGACAGGCGGCTAGCTGAAAACTTGCCGAAGGCGGCGAATCCAGCGCCCCAGCAAGCCTTCCTGACCTGCGGTGGCGGGTACCTCGTTCTCGGCCGAATCGGCGAACGAAATCGTTGGCGCGTGGAGATCGACTTCGGCCGAGGTGACTAGACTCGGCGCTTCAGACCGTGCAATCGGCGCCGGCTCAGGGACCGACCGGCCATCGATCGCCGCAACCGCCCGCTCCAGCGACAACGCCAAGGCGCGGGCATCGGGCCGTTCCTCCGGATCCTTGAGTATCGCCGCTGCGACAACGCCTTCCAGCACCTCAGGGAGGTTCGGATCGACGCTGCGCAGAGTCGGCGCCTCGTTGTTGACGTGCATCATGATCATCGACATCGGGTCGCGATTGTGGGCGACGAAGGGGCGCTTGCCGGTCAGCATCTCGAACAACATGATGCCGAGGCTGTAGACATCGGCCTTACCGGTTAGATCTTGCGATGCGATGCGCTCGGGAGCCATGTAGGCCGGAGTACCGAGCACCCAACCTTCAGCGGTCAGATTCTGGCCGCTGACCGACTCCCCCACCAGCTTGGCGATGCCGAAGTCGAGCACCTTCACTTCCTCGCCGCGCGGCGTTCGATGCAGAAAGATGTTCTCGGGCTTGATGTCGCGGTGCACGAGCCCCGCCTCATGGGCCTCTGCCAACACGCTGCAGACCGGTCCGAGAATCTGGAGACACCGTTGTGGTGTCAGCTTGAAGCTCGAGCGGATCTCCGCATCCAGCCCCGCGCCGCGCAGCAGCTCCATGACAAGGTAGGCAACCTCTGTCTCCGTCACCCCGTAGTCCAATACTGCGACCGCGTTGGGGTGCTCCACCCGACAAGCCGCTACGCCTTCCTGCTGAAAACGCTGCGATGACTCATCGTTGGCGGTGACGCTGGGCTGTAGGATCTTCACCGCCACGTCGCGATCGAGCTCGACGTGCTTGGCCCGGTAGACCGCGCCGAACGTCCCGGCACCGACGTGCTCCTCGAGTCGGTATTTCCCAGCCAGCACGACGCCAGGCTCGAGCTCGGCCAGCGTCGGTTCGCCGTCCTTCTTCGCCGGTGCCGGAGCCGCCGCCTTGGTTCGCAGCTGGGCCTGCACCCGGGCGAGGACGACGCGAAAGTCGAGCGGCTTGATGACATAGTCGTTGGCCCCGTGATCGAGCGCCTCGACCATGTCGTTGCTGTCTGCCTTGGCGGTCGCCATGATGATCGGCAGCTCGACCTGGGAGTGCTTCTGACGCAAGATCTTGAGCACCTCGACCCCATCGATACCCGGCATCATGATGTC
>JBCCGX010000230.1:0-10942 GCA_039029035.1 Acidobacteriota bacterium
ATCGAGCTCGCGGATTCTGCGCTGTAGGGTGCGGTAGCTCATCCCCAGGATGTCAGCCGCTTGGTGCTTGTCGCCAGCGCTCTCGGTCAACGCTCGGCGAATCTGCTGGCGTTCGGGGTCAGCCGGCTCGGTCGGCAGGCACGGGATCAGGTCGGCGGCTTGCAGGGTCGGGCCGTCGCACAGGATGAGCGCCCTCTCGAGCAGGTTGGCGAGCTGCCGGACGTTGCCTGGCCAGGGTTGCGTCGCGAGCAGATCTCGAGCTTCGGGCGCCAGGTCGGGAGCCGCCCGGCCGAGACGCGAGGCGATCTCGGCTAGCAGATGGCGAGAGAGCTGCGGAATGTCGCTCGAGCGGTCTCGTAGCGGCGGTAACGCGATGGGAAAGACATCGAGACGGTAGAAAAGATCCTGCCGAAAGCGACCTTGCCCAACCATCTCTTGCAGGTCGCGATTGGTCGCCGTGACGATACGCACATCGGCCTGGATCGACCGACCGCCACCGACCCTTTCGAAGACGCGCTCTTCCAGAACCCGCAGGATCTTGCCCTGCACTTCCAGCTTGAGCTCGCCGACCTCGTCGAGGAAGAGGGTACCGCCAGCAGCGAGCTCGAAACGTCCCGCCTGGCGCCGATTGGCGCCGGTGAAAGCCCCTTTCTCGTGACCGAAGAGCTCATTCTCCATCAAGGCCTCGGGAATGGCCGCGCAGTTGATCGCCACGAACGGCTTCTCGCGCCGGTTCGAGAGGGCATGAATCGCCCGAGCAAACAGCTCCTTACCTGTGCCACTCTCGCCGGAAAGCAGCACGGTACTCTCGGTTGGCGCCACCTTCGTGAGCAACTTCAGGGCGGCTCGCAGCTTGGGGTGTCGGCCGACGATCGCCGGTGCCCCGGGCGCCTCGAAGATCCGGGATTCGCTGGTTTCGTCCAGATGGGAGGCAACCAGCTCGTAGAGCTCATCGATTTCGATCGGCTTCTCGAGAAAATCCGACGCGCCCAACTTCATTGCTTCGACAGCGGTCTGCACGGTGCCGAACGCGGTGAGCACCACGACCGGAGCCTCGGGCTGGCTCGCCCGACTGGCGGCCAGGACGTCCAGGCCCGACCCGTCACCGAGCTTAAGGTCGGTCAACACGAGATCGAAACGGTGGTCAGCCAGTCGTTGTTGGCCGCCAGCGGCGTCCTCGGCTGCCGTGACACGATAGCGGGCCTGCTCGAGCGCTCGCTCGAGGAGTCGACGCAGGGGTGCCCGGTCTTCGACGATGAGGATGTGGCCGCGGCTCTTCATTGCTTCTATCGTCGGCGGAAGGCGTAGCCTGCGACCGATCGAGTGGCTCGCTTGGACCCATGTGGCGGCCCTTCCGTATAATCCGATGGCTGCATCCCGTTACGGGTCGTTGCCAGCGTGATTGCCGAGCCGGATCGGAACATGCACCGCATTCTAGCTAGAGCAGCGGCTGGGTCGACGAAACAAAGGCCATCGATGAACAAACTCCTGGACCAGAGGCAGACCGCGGATCAAGCCGCGAACAAGAAGCTCGAGCGTGATATCGATCAGCTCGCCGCTTCGATCCAGCGGTTTCGCGTCGACAGCCAGAGATTCTTCGCCGGCGACCTGCCCGTGCCGCCCGAGGAGCAGCGCGAACGCATCCTCGCCGAGCTGCGTCGTTTGCGTGGCGCGAGCCTCAAAGGGGCCGCCGCGAACTTTCGCCTCGGCAGTCTGGAAGCTCAGTTTCAGAGCCACCTCGACCTCTTCGGCCGAAGACTGCGCGCGCGCGAGCTCGGCGCTGACGGCGGCGCGAGAGTCACCGAGAAGAAGGACCGCTACGATGCTACAAAGGGCATCGTCGTCGGTTCCAAAGATCGCAAAGAAGCGGTCGCAGCCCTCTATGAAGGGCTCTATCGATACAACCCCAAGATGGACCTCGAACGCTTCAGGACGTACATCGACCGGCAGACAGAGGCGATCCGAGCCAAGACTGGCTGCCAAGAGATCCAATTCCGCATTGCGGTTCAAGATGGCAAGACGAAGCTCAAGGCGAAGCCGCTTCGAAAGTCCACGTAACACCGTACTTCATAAGGAGAAGACCTTGGCCAGAACGTTTTTCGGGCCGTTGTTCGTTTTGACTCTGGCCGCCTTTACGGTGGTCGCCTTCACGGTGGCCGCCAGCTCGCCTCCGAATCTGGACCTGACTCTCGAGGCCCAGCAGCAGCTCTCGAGCGAGCGCCCCTATGATGCCGCGGTGCACAATGATCTCGGTAATCTCCTGATCCTCGACGGCCAATACGAACAAGCCGAGACCGCCTACCGGCGTGCCATCGAGCTCGATCCGGCGAATGCACTGGCGCGCTTCAACCTCGGCATCTTGTTGCAGCAACAGGGCCGTAACAAGCAAGCTCAAGCCGAGTTCTCGAGCCTGTTGGAGATCGATGATCGGCACGCGAAAGCCCACTATCAGCTCGGCGCGTTGTTCGAGGCCCGGGGTCAACGACGCAAGGCGTTGGACCACTACGCCAGGGCGTTTGCCTTCGACCCTCAGCTGACGTTTGCCAAGAACAATCCTCATTTGTTGGATAACCGCCTGGCGACCGAGGCAATCCTCCTGGCCGACCGCTACGATGGCGACTCCAGCGCGAGTACCCCTCGGCTGTATGACGAGCCGGAACGGATCGTCGATCTGATGTTGAGGGAGGAGGAGGCGATGGAGGCCGAGTCGATGCCCGAGCCGCGATCCGAAGCCCAGGCGAGATCTCCTCGATCGCGCCATCTGGGAGCGGCTGGTCGCACCGGAGAGGCTGGTCGCACCGCCCTTGGCGAAGACGAAGAGGATGATGCCGAGGACGAGGAGGACGACGAAGAGGATCGTCGCGCGTTGACCCATCAAGACCTGGACGTCGGCTCCAGTCTCGGGCAAGCTCGCAGAGGGCCGAATCGACGTCGTCCGGCCATCGGCGTGACCGAGCGTGGGGGCAGGACTCGGCGTGACAACTCGGGTCGCGGGGCGGCTGGCCGTAACAGTGCCGTGCGCGAAAGAGCCAATGCGCGCGAGCGCAGTAGTGCGACAAGGCAAGGCGCGACAGGACAGGGTACGACAAGACCGAGCACGGCGCGACAGAGACCCACCTCGACCTCGGCTTCGGGCCGCGGAGGATCGTCCGGTCGGCGTTACCGCCCGGGTACGGGCAGCACCGGTCGCCTGGAGCTCAAACTCTTACCGCCAAGCGTGCTGCCGTCGAACGTGCTGCCGCCAGACCTGGCGCCGGAGCCGACGGAGCGACTCGCACAGCTCGATAGTGGCTCACTCGGCGGTTAAACGTTGAAACGGATGTGAGCCACGTCGCCGTCCTGCATCAGGTAGTCCTTGCCCTCGAGGCGTAGGAGACCCTGGTCGCGGGCGGCCGACATCGAGCCCAGGCGCAGCAAGTCGTCCCAAGCGATGACTTCAGCGCGGATGAAGCCACGCTCCAGATCGGAGTGAA
Organism: Acidobacteriota bacterium; assembly: GCA_039029035.1. Lineage (GTDB taxonomy): Bacteria > Acidobacteriota > Thermoanaerobaculia > Multivoradales > J023 > JAAELT01. The sequence goes on from JBCCGX010000230.1 coordinate 3,474, forward strand.
TGGTCCCTGCGGCTTGGCGGGCGCGGGTACCGCGGCGGATGGTCCAAGCGCGCACCTCGTCTTCGCCGACGGTGAAGAAAGCGATCAGTCCGAGCAGCTCGAAGCTCTCCCTCAGAACCCGGTTGAGGCTGGGCTCCTCCAGTCCCAGGTCGTCGAGGAACTCTTCTTGCTCCTCTGGCGATAGGCGTGAGATCTCCTCTTCGATCGGAGCGCTGACGATCACTCGGCGCGACCGGGCGTCGTTGGTGACACTGGAAGAATCCGCCAGAGGATCGGTATCGAGCTGGTCCTCGGCGACATTGAGCACCAGCAGGATCGGTTTGGCCGAGAGGAGCTGGAAGCCACGCAGGCGCTTCTCATCCTCGTCGCTGAGCTCGATCTCGCGCAGTGGCTTCTCTTCTTCCAGGGTCGGCAGGATGACCTGGGACAGGAGCTGGTGCTCCTTTTCTTCCTCCGGGCTCAGGCCTCCTTTGGCCGACTTGGTGAGCCGGGTCAGGCGGCGCTCGACGACCTCGAGATCAGCGAGGATGAGCTCGAGGTCGATGGTCTCGATGTCACGCGCCGGATCGACGCTACCGTCCGGGTGCAGGAGCTCCGGGTCGTCGAACGCCCGAACCACATGCACCAGGGCATCGACTGTCCGCAGCTGAGCCAGATCGAGGCTCTGTGAGCCCTCGCCTTTCTGGATGCCAGGAATGTCGATGTAGTCCACCGTCGCTGGCACGTAGCGCTTGGGCTCGTAGAGGTCGCGCAGGCGCTCCAGCCTGGGATCTGGGACTTTGGCCGTCGCCAGGTGCGTCTTCTTCGAGGCGGCGAATTTGCCAGTGTCCTGTTCCGACGCTGTCAGGGTGTTGAAGAGAGTGGTCTTGCCGGCTTTGGCAAGGCCCAGAATGCCCAGTTGCATGAATCGGGTCTCCTTCAGGTCCGTTGCCGCAGCTCGAGACCCTTGACGAGCACGGAGGGTGAGCCCACCATACCGCCGTTGACGATTGAGAAGGTCAAATCTCTGGCCTTGGCGACGATGCCGCCGAGGAACGAGGCGATCGAGCCTACCAGCCAGGCACCGGCTACGGTGCCGGTCGGCCGGCCGCCCTCGATGGCAAAGCCGCACACCGGGGCTGCGAAGCGACCCGAGCTCGAATCGACCTGCGGTCGGCCGGTCAAGTCGATCAGATAGTAACCACGAGTGAGGGATCCGATCAGCGATGCTGCACGGATTCTCGGATCGGGCTGCAGGTAGAGATGCGTCGGGCCCGGACGCGGTAAGTCGCGCCATCCCGGTCTGAGGCTGCAGCCCGAGGCGCTCCGCGGATTGGCACCCGCTTGCCACCAGGCCAGGAGTGGCTGACGGAAGCTACCTTCTTCGACCAGGACGATCTCGCGGGTCGGCTGTCCCTCGCCGTCGAACGGCGCCTCGAGAATGCCGCCGGATAGACGGCCATCATCGATCAAAGTGAAGTCGGAGCTGGCGAGCCGGCCGCGGCGATCGATCATGTCGGTGGCACGCTTCTCGGCCCGTGGGCCGAGCCACAGGGTGTTCAGCGCCGAGATCAGGCCCACGACGACACTCGGTGCGAGGAGGAACTCGCCGCGGTCTCTTGGCCGCGCCGTGCCTCTCTCAGCGACCAGTAAGAGATCCGCCAGGCGCCGAGCCAGGGCTGCGGGGCTGAAGCGTCGCGCGTCGCGCTCGACCAGATCGAGGGACAGGCTACGGGAACCCTCGTCCGGCCCGGCCGCTTCCAGGTGGAGGGCCGCAGTGCGGTAGCGAACGGTTGTGGCGATGTCACGGCTCGATAGCAGGATGCTCTCACTCGAGCCGTCGTCGAGGTGGCCGGCGACCAGCCGCGCGCCCGGTAGCTCGTTGTCCAGCTCTCGGGCCAGGCCGGTGAAGAAGCCTCGCGCTTCGCTCTCCCCGATCAACGGAGCATCGAGCGTCGAGGGGGCAGTCCACGGCAAGGCAGGGCGGGCCGACGGCAATCGCAGGCCGCTGCCATCGGCGTCGGGCCAGCGGGTCTCGGCGCGCGGTGCGCCAGAAGCACAGTAGAAGAAGGAACGCCTGGAGTCGCCGGCGCGAGCTGCCCAGCCTTCTTCTTGGCGCAGAGACGTGCTTTCACCGAACTCGCTGAAGCGCATGGTCCGCGAGCGGCCCTTCTTGTGCAGGACTTCGGCCTCTTCGAAGCCGAGGGCCTCGATCGATTCGAGGACTCCCTCTAGAGCCTCTGGTGGCCTCAAGGCTCGATCTCCACACCTTCGAGGCGCAGTTCCGGGCACGTGGCCCAGACCGGAAGCTTGACGCCGTCCTTAGCGCACCAACCGGCGCCGGCGACACGCCGCTGCGCACCGATTCCGGTGACTTTGGCCAGCAGATCCGCCACCTGGCCGCGCAAGCAGCAAGGGCCGACCAGCGGTCCCGGCACTTGGTTGAGGATCCGGCGTGCGTAGGGGAATCGGAGAACGAATTCGCCGGTCGATGGATCCAGTTGGCCGCGCTCGGCCTCGGGTAGGTAGAGGCCGCCTTCGGCATCGCTCAACAGATCGTTGCGTGACTGCTCGCCAGGCATCAGCTCGAGATGGAAGGAGCGCGGTCCCGGCGGCAAGTGGCGATTGCCACGCCGGCCGGCGCCGGCTGTCAGGATTTCGCTGCGCTGCGTCCAGAAGGTGTCGCAGAGGGGCTGCTCGATCACCCCTGCGCGCAGCAAGCAGCGACGGATCGCCGGGTAGCCTTCGTCGTCCGCCACCCGGCGGACGCCTTCGGGGGCGGCCGCCGGATCGTCGAACACGTTCAGCAGCTGGCTGCCCAAGGACTGGCCGATCACGGCTTCCGGGTGGCCTTTCGTGGCGAGGATATCGGCCTCCAGGGAATGCGCGACGGCCTCGTGCAACAAGACGGCGCAGGCTGCCGGGGCTAGGATCGAGACACCGCGGTAGGCGGGTGGCGGTGGCTCGTCGCGTGCCTGGAAGAGATTGACCAACTGCCGAGCAACATCCTCGGCCTTGTCTGGATTCAGTCCGTCCAACAGACAGCCGTAGCGCGCCCAAGGCATCTCCGCGCGCAGGCTGTAGTAGATCTCGTGTTCGGTGGCGGACGCGAGCTGCGTCCCAATGGTGCGTGTCCACCGCTTGTGGCGGCGTACGGTCAATTGGATCGGGAAGCTCACATGGCGGTTGCGCAGGGCCCGGTTCACTGTCGAAGGGAAGGTCAGGATCTCGGGCGCCCGAGGCGCTTCCGGCCAATCGCGGTGGCCGAAATCGGGGCGAGGGTAGGGGGCCCGAGGCATCGCCCGCGCGACCCGTCGCAGGGCATCATGAAAGGTCTCTCCGTCGATCCGGTCACGGCCGGCGAGCCAGGTTTGGCCTTCGCGCAGTAGGCGGATCGCCAGGCCGGACTCGCGCCGCACTCGAAGGCCGGGTGCCTGATCGCCGGGCGGCAGCTCGATCTCTTCGAGGCGTTCGAAGAACGCGTCAGCGAGATCCGCCGGACGCTCGGCGATCTGGGTGAGAGTACGCGCGATACCCGCGCTGTCGAGGTCAGAGAAAGGCACTGGTTGGATTCCTCATCGGCGGTCCGGGCCGAGGGGCGACCATTGTAGCGAGGGTTCGCCTGAACAGCGATCTCGATGAGGGATACAATGCATCGCACGCCAGCTTTTGTTGATCCAGGTCGTGGCCGATCGGCGCCACCGCTAGCAGCATCGATTCGACAGCCAGCAATGAAGGAGTGCCCGGATGAGTGGACAGAGCTCGAACGAGTCGCAAGACCCCGGTGACAGCGCGCTCGAGGAGCTTGACAGGCGCCTCGCTGCAGCCCGCTCGGGGGGTGGAGCGGAGCGCATCGAACGGCAACACGCGGCAGGCAAGCTGACGGCCAGAGAACGCATCGACCTCTTGCTCGATGCGGGCTCCTTCGTCGAGATCGACGCCCTGGTATCCCACCGCTGCACCGACTTCGGGATGGAAAAGAAGCAGATTCCCGGTGACGGTGTGGTGAGCGGCTACGGCACCGTGGACGGCCGGTTGATCTATGTCTTCGCACAGGACTTCACGGTTTTCGGAGGATCGCTCTCGGCGACCAACGCGCGCAAGATCTGCAAGATTATGGATCTTGCCGTGGCCAATGGCGCACCGGTGATCGGGCTCAACGACTCCGGTGGCGCCCGAATCCAAGAGGGGGTGGCCTCGCTGGGCGGCTATGCCGACATCTTCCTCCGCAACACCCTTGCCTCGGGCGTTGTGCCGCAGATTAGCGCCATCATGGGCCCCTGTGCCGGGGGCGCGGTCTACTCGCCGGCGATCACGGATTTCGTCTTCATGGTCGAAACGACGAGCTACATGTTCATCACCGGCCCTGACGTCATCAAGACAGTGACCCACGAAGAGGTGACCAAGGAAGAGCTCGGAGGAGCCCAGACGCACCATGCCAAGAGCGGCGTCACGCACTTCACCGCGCCCAACGACGCGGCCTGCTTGCTGGCGGTGCGCGAGCTATTGTCGTATCTGCCGAGCAACAACCTCGAAGACCCGCCGCCGACTGCGACCAGTGACGACCCCAGTCGTGAAGACGAAAGCCTGGACACCCTGGTGCCGGCTGACCCAGACCGCCCCTATGACATCAAGAATCTGATTCGGGGTGTGGTCGATGACGGCAAATTTCTCGAAGTGCAGTCCGCCTATGCCAAGAACATCGTCGTCGGCTTCGCGCGCTTGGGCGATCACAGTGTGGGCATCGTCGCCAATCAGCCGGCTTACCTCGCCGGAGTGCTCGATATCGATGCTTCGATCAAAGGGGCGCGATTCGTTCGCTTCTGTGATGCCTTCAACATTCCGCTGGTGACCTTCGAGGACGTTCCCGGCTTTCTGCCTGGCACCCAGCAGGAGTTTGGCGGCATCATCAAGCATGGTGCCAAGCTGCTCTACGCTTTCGCCGAAGCGACGGTGCCCAAGATCACCGTCATCACCCGCAAGGCCTACGGCGGTGCATACTGCGTCATGGCGTCGAAACACCTCCGCACCGACGTCAATTTCGCCTATCCGACCGCCGAGATCGCGGTCATGGGCCCGGAAGGGGCGGTCAACATCCTCTATCGCAGAGAGCTGGCCGAAGCCGAGGACATCACGGAGAGTCGGGCCCGGCGAGTGGCTGAGTATCGGGAGAAGTTCTCCAATCCCTATGTCGCAGCCGAGCGTGGTTTCATCGACGCGATCATTCTGCCGCGACAGACACGAATGCATCTGATCCGCGCACTACGTCAGCTGGCTGGCAAGCGGGCGAGCCTGCCACCCAAGAAACATGGCAACATCCCTCTGTAGGTAACGAGTCCATCGATATGGGGCCGCGGAACGCATCTTGACCGGTTTACCTTGACAGTACACCCGCGAGTCAGAGATGCTGACGCGGCTCGACGACAGGCTTCTGGCCCTGGTTTCCGGCGGGATGTCTCCCGGATCAGGAACCGCTAACACCCCCGGCCGGGGCGCGATGTTGGAAGGATTGAAGGAGAATCATGCGAGAGAAAGATCGGAAGATGAGAAGGCGGCGTCATCGCCGCAAGAAGCGTCTCAAGAAGAAGCAGCAAGAGGCCCTCGCGGCGCGCACCGCTTCGAAGAAGACGTCTTCCTCGAAGCGGCCGGCGCGTAAGACCGCCGCCAAGAAAGCGACGACCGGCAAGGCGGCTGCAGCGGAAAAACCGGCAGAGGCGGCTCCGGCCAAGAAAGAGCCGGCCAAGAAGGCTCCGGCCAAGACTGCGGCGAGCAAAGAGCCGGCCAAGGACGACACTGAGAAGGCGGCCGAAGAAGACGGTGCCGACGAGGCGCCGAAGGACGACGCTTCAGACGACAGCGATTCGTGAGACCGAGAAGCCGATGAAGATCGCCGTCGGAGCCGATCACGCCGGTTATGAGCTGAAAGAGCATTTGGCTCGACTGCTCGAAGCAGAGGGTCACCAGATCGAGAATCTGGGGACGCATTCGACCGATAGCGTCGACTACCCGAACTTCGCCGCCGCGGTCGGCGAGGCGGTCGCCTCGGGCCGGGCTGACCGCGGCCTGCTAGTTTGCGGCACCGGGATCGGTGTGGCGATCACGGCCAACAAGGTCGATGGTATTCGTGCTGCCAATTGCAGTGATCACTTCACGGCGCAGATGTCGCGTGAGCACAACGATGCCAACGTCCTGACGATCGGTGCCCGAGTCCTGGGCGAAGGGTTGGCGGAAGAGGTCGCTCGGACGTTCTTCGAGACCGATTTCGCCGGTGGCAGACATCAACAGAGGGTTGCCAAGATTCACCAGCTCGAATGAGCGGCGGGAAGCCACGATATGCCGAGTTATGAAGCGCTGAGAGAGGCCGATCCGGAGATCCATGCCGCGGTCGTCGCGGAGCGCCGTCGTCAGGCGGACGGGTTGGAGCTCATTGCCTCGGAGAACTTCGTTAGCACAGCGGTGCTGGAGGCGGTCGGCAGCGTACTGACCAACAAATACGCTGAGGGGTATCCCGGCCGGCGTTACTACGGCGGCTGCGAGGTCGTCGACCAGGTCGAGCGCTTGGCCCGCAAGCGCGCCAAGAAGCTCTTCGGCGCCGAGCATGCCAACGTTCAGCCCCACTGTGGAACGACCGCCAACATGGCGGTTTACTTTGCCACCCTGAAGCCCGGCGACAAGCTCATGGGGTTGGATCTCGCGAGCGGTGGCCATCTCACGCACGGTCATCCGTTGTCCTACTCCGGACGCGATTTCCAAGTCGTCAGCTATGGTGTCGATCGTGAGACCGAAAGGATCGATTACGACGAAGTGGAGCGCCTGGCTGTTGCCGAGCGGCCCAAGCTGATCATCTGTGGTGCCAGCGCCTACAGTCGAGAGATCGACTTTCCGCGCTTTCGGGCCATTGCTGATCAAGTCGGTGCGTTGTTGATGGCGGATATCGCTCACATCGCGGGGCTAGTCGCCGCCGGGATCCATCCTTCGCCGGTACCCCACTGCGACTTCGTCACATCGACGACGCACAAGACCTTGCGAGGACCGCGCTCCGGCCTGATCCTATGCAAGAAAGCCCATGCCAAGATGGTCAATCGAGCCCTGTTTCCGGGGCTCCAAGGCGGGCCTCTGATGCATGTCATTGCCGCCAAGGCGGTTGCCTTCAAGGAAGCGGCATCCGATGATTTTCGCCGGTACCAGGCGCGAGTCGTGGCCAATGCGCAAGCTCTCGCCGCGCGTCTCGTGGACCGTGGCCTGCGCATCGTCTCGGGAGGGACGGACAACCACATCTGTCTGGTTGACGTGTCCTCGGTCGGCTTAACCGGCAAGGTCGCCGAAGAAGCGCTGGGCAAGGCCGGTGTGACGGTCAACAAGAACACGATTCCCTACGATCCGAACCCGCCGTTGGTCGCTTCCGGGATTCGCCTCGGCACGCCAGCCCTGACCTCTCGGGATATGGATCCGAGTGCGATGGAAGAGGTCGGCGACCTGATCGCCGACGC
>JBCCGX010000231.1:0-10940 GCA_039029035.1 Acidobacteriota bacterium
ATCCAGGTTGCGCTGGCCGAACGGAATGTCGAGCCACAGGAACTGCGAGAGATAGGGGCCGATCAGGTCGCCGGCCGTCTCGCCGCGAAAGAGAGTACCGGGGGTGATCACGCCGCCGACGGTCGGTCCGATGAGGGTCGAGAAGCCGTTCAGGTCGGCCACCGCTGCTGCGACCAGCGGATCGCTGTCGTAGTCAGCGAACGGCACGTCGCGGGTCAGGGCCTGCCAGTAGACCTCCGCCATCTCGGCCGAGATGAAGGCGCTGTCGAAGGCCGGCGCCGGGGGCATGCGCGAGCTGTGGCCGTCGCCGCCGGTCATCTCGAAGGCGTAGGACGCCATCGGGTTAGCCAGCTTACGGTCGGCCTGGTTCGAGAGCGGGATGGCGTCGAAATCGGCCTGCTCGCCGCTTTCGAGGGCCGTCAGAAACTGGTCGTAGGCCGCGGGGTCGACCTCACCGAGGTTGTCCTGAGGCAGAGTCTTGAAGAAGCTGGCCCGGCGATCCGGGTAGGCGTCCTCGTCGCCATTGCATTCTTGGTCCGGCTGGCCCGGGTTCAGCTGATTGCGCGCCGCCAGGTTTCGCGTTCGGAAGGCCAGGGCTTGGCGCTGCCGAGGGGTGAGCGGGCCGATGGTTTCGGCCGCCGCGGGCGCCGGTTTTACGAGAGCCGTACCGCCGGCGAGACTGGCGGCGCCCAGGACGCCGGCACCGCCGACGCCACGTAGAAATCCGCGCCGCGAGACGGTCGCGGTCGACCTTTCAAGCTCGGTGCTCGGGGCAGAAGCCGTCTCGGTGTCGGCAACGGGCACGGAGCGATCGGTGACTGACATAGGTAGTTCTCCTCTGAATGATGGTTCCGCGTTCGACGCTGAGGGGTCGAACCGACTGACACTGATCAGGCTAAATTTCGCCACGGTTTGCGCAGCGGATTCAAGGTCAATTCGACTGTTTCGCAACGTAGAGAGCTGGACCAGATAGATGGCCTTGCAACAGGGCACATCAGGTCGAACCGCCGTTTTCGGGATGGATCTAAACTAGGACCGAGAATTGGAGGGCAATCATGACGATCCTAGACAGCATCAGAGGCTTCTTCGACTATCTGCTGGGTAAGAAATCCGAGGTCACGGATCTCGACCTCAAAGACATCATGTTGACCAAGGCGGTGCTCGACATCCACCGCAAGCGCACGCACAAGAGCGTGGTCTCGGTGCCACTTTTCGCGATCGAGAAGGTGCACCGGCTCGATCGGGAGAACTCGATGTTGGCTACCCAGCAGCGGGTCGAGACGCTCGAGGCCCACAAGCAGGAACTCCTGGAGGCCGGCGAGATGACCTGCGAGCTACTGGCGAAGTACTTGCCGTCGATCTCGTGGATGAAAGTCGTCGAGCACGAGCCGGGCCGGTATATCGCTTTTGAGGGCAATGGTCGACTGGGAGCGATGCAGGAAGTCTTCACGCCTGAAGATGGCCTGCAGGTGGAAGTGGAGCAGTACCACTTCCGGGACACCTCGATGATCACCCGCCGGCTCAACCGGGTGCGCAAGCTGAACAACCTGTTGTAGGCGCCGGGTCGAGCCCCGGACTGACCGGATCCATCCCGAAACACCGTTCTCGAACTCGAGAGATCGTCCGGACAACGGGCGATCTAGCCGGTTCGGCTATCAGCGATCTTGGTCATGGCGCTGACGGAGTCGACGATGCCCGGCCAGACCTCCCGCGGCAGGGTGTGCCCGACGCCATCCAGCAGCATCAGCTCGGCGCCCGGAATGGCTTGTGCCGTGGCGTGGCCACCGGCGACCGGGACCAGAGGATCCGCCTGGCCGTGGATGACCAGGGCGGGGAGGGAGAGCTCGGTGAGCTTTGGCGTCCGGTCGCCGTGGGCGATGATGGCGACCATCTGCCGGGCTGCGCCACTCCCGGCCAGGCCGCGCTCGAAGATTTGCTCGGAACGCTGGCGGATGCCGGTCTCGTCGAAGGGGTAGCCGGGGCTACCGATAGTGCGCCAGAGCTGGACGGAGTAGTCGGCAAAGGCGTCCTTCTGGCGCGGCGGGCGGCGCAGGAGCATCCGTGTGGCCTTCCAGGTTGGCCTGGGCAATCGCGGGTCGCCGGTCGTCGACATGAGCGAGGTCAGGCTGGCGACCCGCTCGGGATAACGAATGGCCGCCGCCTGAGCGATCATGCCGCCCATCGAGGCGCCCATCAGATGGGCTCGGTCGATCTCCAATGTTTCGAGCAGGCCGATGGCGTCGCCGGCCATGTCGTCGAGGGTGTAGGCCGCCCGCACCGGTCGCCCGCGATGGGCGGCGAACGTGGCACGGAGAAGACTCGGGCGACCCAGATCGCGACAGCGGCTCGACAGACCGACGTCACGGTTGTCGAAGCGCACCACAAAGTGGCCGGCTTTCGCCAGCTGGGCGCAGAAATCATCGTGCCAGATCAACATCTGCGACGCCAGGCCCATGATCAGCAGCAGAGGACGATCTTCGGGGTCGCCGAAGGTCTCGTAGGCGAAGCGCAAGCCGTTGACCGGGGCGTATTGGATCATCTCTGGATCTTCGGACGAACCCAGCGCCGGGTCAAGCGGCGACTCGGGTCTCGATTGCCGGATTTGCCGCGCTCCGTCGATTGATCCTACTGAAGGCCGAGTCCGAGGAGGTCCTCGTGAAGGCGGAGCCCAGCGAGCCTTCGAAATCATCTTTTACCAGTGAGGGTCGTCGTTGCCATGCAGCCCACCGAATACGAAGTGCACCGCTACCTGACGTTGCTACGCAACAAGATCCGCGATCGCGGCTTCACCCAGCTCCAGGTCCAGGAGGCTCTGGGCTGGGGACGCAGCTATATCAGCCAGTTGTTGACCCAACAGAAGTGCCTCCGCATCGAGCAGGTGCTGCAGATCCTGAGTGTGATCGGCACCGACCCAGCGGAGTTCTTTGCCGAGCTCTATCCCATGTCGGGATGGGGTCAGAACTACGCTGCGCAGGCTTCGGCCTCGTTGCCGTTGAGCCCGGCGGAGATGGCGGAGCAGGAGCGCGCCAGCCGGGAGCTGACAGCCTTGCTCGGCGGACTGCTGCAGTTGCTGGCCGAGAAACGGATCGTGACCCGCGAGGAGCTGGCGGTGGCGACCCTGCGCGAGTCGGACGAGTAGAGACTGACAAGATCTGACCTCAAACTACGCCTTGTATAGTGAAAAGCGTAGAAGTGGTTCTATGGCTGGTACCGAAGAGCCGAGTAGCAGGAAGGGAGATTATGTGATGTCGATTCCCTCTTTGACCTTGCGCCCCTCGTTCCGGTGTCTCGCAGCTGCGGCCGGAGCGCTGTTCTTCAACCTGCCGGCGACGCTGCCAGCGGCCAACGTCCAGGAGCTCACCGCGGAGTATCGCGGTTCGAGAGTTGAGGTTCCGGGGGCCGAGTCGGTTGCCGAGAGCGCCGACGGCCGCTTTCTCTACGTTGCGGCTGAGACCGGGGTGCACGTGTTCGAGCGCGACGCTGTGACCGGCAAATTGGCGCAGCTCGAGACCCATTGGGGCCATGTATTTCCCACTCAAGGGCAGATCCGTCCGGACTGGATTACTCTCAGCGCCGACGGGCGCAATGTATACGTCGCCACGTGTGGCTCCAACTCGCTGGTGGTGTTCGCGCGTGACGAGGCGACCGGGCGTCTCGCGTTCGTCGAGGCCCACCGCGACAATGTCAACGGGGTCGATGGCCTCGACGATGCGAGTATGGTCACGGTGAGTCCGGACGGCGCCCACGTTTACGTCGCTGGGGCCGGGGAGGACGAGATCGCGGTGTTCGCGCGCGACGCGACCACCGGAGCGGTGACCTTCATCGCCGTCGTGATCGCCGCTGCAGGTGACGGCCTCGGCGGGGTCCGAGCCTTGGGCTTGAGCTCCGATGGTCGCTTTCTCTATGCCGGCGGTGCGGCGGATCAGGCCTTGGCGATCTTCGAGCGCGATGCCGCGTCGGGTCTGCTCACCTTCTTGGAATCGGAGTATGAGGACGTCGGGGGCGTTGACGGCCTGGGCAACGTCTGGGGCATCGTGCTCAGTGCCGACGGGCTGTACGTCCATGCTGTCAGCCGAGCGGAGGATACGCTCTTGGTCTGGCAGCGTAATGGAGTCGACGGCACTTTGACCTACGTCGAGACCCAGTACAACAATTTCAACGATGTCGAGAACATGCTGGAGCCCTGGGGGGTGGCGGTGAGCCCCGATGGCGGTGGTGTCTACGTCACCAGCATGCGGCCGGGCGGCACCCACGCGCTGGTGGCCTTCGATCGTGACCCCGGCAACGGTACCCTGACGTTTCTGGAGTCGCACGTTCAGGGGCAAGGTGCTTTGGGGCTCCAAGGAGCACATGGCGTGCTGGTGACCGCCGACAGCCGGCATGTCTACGTTGCCAGCGCTGGCAGCGAGAAGGTGGCGGCGTTCGCCCGTGACGAGGTGCTCGGGACTCTGACGTTCGTATCGGGACAGTTTACCCAGGTCAACGGCCTCGACGGCGTCCGCGCCGTGGCCGTGAGCGCCGCTGGCGAAGAGGTCTATGCGGTGTCCGGCGACGAGAGCACGCTGGCGGTCTTCGCCCGCGATGCCGCGGACGGGACACTGACCCCGATGGCGGTCGAGATGGACGGTGTCGGCGGCGTTGCGGGCCTCGCTGCTGCTGCTGCGGTAGCGGTCAGTCCGGATGATCGGCATGTCGTGGTCGCTGGCACCGACGTGGCGGTTTTCCGGCGCGATGCAGCGGGTGGCTTGAGCTGGATCGAGAGCCAGCCCGGCGGGGGTCGCACGATCGCCTTCAGTCCCGGCGGCGAGCAGGTCTATGTCGGTGGCGGCGCCTTAGGCAGTCTGACTGTCTTCGATCGTGACGCCACCACCGGTGTACTGAGTTTCGTCGACGAGATCTTGCCCGCCGGCCCGATCCTCGGTTTCGAGGACACTCGGCAGGTTAGCGTGAGCCCGGATGGGCAGCAGCTGTATGCGGCAGCTGCTGCACTGGTGCGTTTCGACCGCGACCCGGCGACCGGTGAGTTGACCTGGGTCGACTCGTTTCAAGATCTCGAGGCGGCCGGCTCGGTGGTGCTGGGTGCGGAGGGAATCGACCTCTACGCGGCCCATCTCGAGGCGGATGCGGTCGGCCAATGGGAGCGTGACGCGACGACCGGGGTGCTGAGCTTGATCGCTTCTGCAGTCGAAGGTGTCGCCGGCGTCAGCGGTCTGGCCGCGGCCTCGCACCTGGCGCTCAGCCCGGATAGGACGCTGTTGCACGTCGTCAGCCAGGGCAATTTCGGCACCCATCAAGACGACGCGATTGCCCTCTTCAGGCGGGATCTTGGCACCGGCGCCTTGGGCTTCATCGAGTCGCAGAACCTGGCCGACGATGCTCTCCTCAGCCTGCGTGACGTCTCGAGCCTCGCCGTCAGTCCCGACGGGCGCCATCTCTATGTGACCTCGCCTGATGAAGACGCTCTCAGCGTCTTCCGGGTCGAGACCGACCTCTTCATCGATGGCTTCGAGAGCGGTGACACGACGGCTTGGGACAGTTGAACGATTCTGTGGGAGTCTGAGGAGTAACCCCGCGAGTGAGCCGCCGGGACTAGCCGGAAAGCCTAGTAACCTCGAAAGGTGCTGTGTTCTGTCGATGGCTTCGTAAGTCATTGAATCTAAGTTCGTTCGCGCTTCGCTCTCAGGCTGGTGAATTTTCCGAGCTAGAATGCTTCGTTGGCTTCGGAAGCCGACTCTTGGAGGTTTGAGGCGTCGAGGAGGGCGGCGGGTTGAGCTCGATTTTTATCAGCCACAGCAGTCAGGATGGCGAATGGTCGGCGGAGGTGCGTCGTCAGCTGGAGCTCCAGGGTCACCGGTCGGTGTTTCTGGACTTCGATCCGGCCATCGGCATTCCGGCCGGCCGCGATTGGGAGCAGGAGCTCTACCAACAGCTGCGTGCCTGCCGCGCGGTGTTAGTGCTCTGTAGCCGGCACTCGATGGCGTCGCGCTGGTGCTTCGCCGAGATCACGCACGCTAAGTCGATGGGTAAGGCGCTCTTGCCGCTCAAGATCGATGACTGCGAGATCGACCCGGTGCTGACCTCGCGCCAGGTGATCGACTTGACACGTGACCCGGAGGCCGGCTGGGAGCGGCTGCGGCGCGGCCTGGTGGTGGCCGGGCTCGATCCCGCTGACGCGTTCGACTGGCAGGGGGATCGACCGCCGTATCCTGGCCTGCTGTCGTTCCAAGAAGAGGACGCGGCGGTGTACTTCGGCCGCAACAACGAGATCCAGGCCGGCCTCGAGGCCCTCCAACGCTTGCACCAATTCGGTGGCTCGCGCTGGCTGATGGTGCTCGGCGCCTCGGGCAGTGGCAAATCGTCGCTGGTGCGAGCCGGGCTCCTGCCGCGGCTGCGCCGTGATCGGCAGCGCTGGCTGGTGCTGGATCCGTTTCGGCCAGGCCAAGATCCGTTCTGGGAGCTCACCCGGGTGCTGACCCGAGGGCTCGGCCCGCGCAGCCACGGCGAGCAGATCTACCAACGGTTGCAAGGCGCCACCTTCGAACCGCCGGAGCCGGTCGACGGACCCGAGAGCGTTGATCTGCACGAGCCTCTGTCGAATCTCGAACAGGCCCTCGGCCGGCTCGGCAACGTCGAGGCGCGCCGCTACTTCGAGCTGCTGCGCAAGGCGGTCGATCAGAAGACGGAAGGCGCGGCACCGGTGCCGGGCTCCTCGCCCTCGGTGATCGAGCCGCCCCTGGTGGAGCTGGCGCGCGTGCTGATCGAGCGCTCCGAGCAGCGCGAAGCGCGGGTGCTGCTGGTGATCGATCAATTCGAAGAGCTGCTCGGCGACGAGAGCGATAGCGTCTCGAGCCGTTTCTTGGAGCTGCTGCGGGGGGCGGCCGATCACCCCGCCGCGCCGCTGCAGATCCTGGTCACCTTGCGCTCCGACTTCTTCGCTCAGTTCCAAACCACCGCCACCCTGCTCGAGCTGCGTCCGGGGACCCTCTCGGTCGGGCCGCTGTCGGCTGCCGGCATCGCCCAGACCATCGTCGAACCTGCACGGTTGGCCGGTCTCGAGCTCGAGACCGGGTTGGTGGAAACCTTGGTGCAAGATTCCCAGGAGGCGGACTCGCTGCCGCTTTTGGCTTTCGCCCTGCGCGAGCTGTGGGAGCGGTGCGACGGCGGCAGACTGACCGTCGATGAATACCAAACGCGCCTCGGCGGGCTGAGCGGCGCCGTGGCCCATGTGGCGGATACGGTGCTGGCCAATACTGAGGTACTGGTCAACCCAGCGATGACCAGCACCATCCTGAGTCGCATGACGCTCGACAAGGCCGACGCCGAACGCCAACGTGAGCGCGGACGGCAGTTGCGCGGTGCCTTTCTGGCCCTTTCGAGGATCGACGAAGACGGCCGCTTCGCCCGCCGACCAGCACGCTGGAGCGACCTGCCGGCGGATCTCCACCCGGTGCTGGAGCGTTTCGTCCAGGCTCGTCTGCTGGTGTCGCGCGGCGAGGGAGAGCACCGCGTGCTGGAGGTAGCGCACGAGGCGCTGTTCCACTCCTGGGACCAGCTGCGCAACTGGCTCGATGAGGATCGCGAGTTCCTACTCTGGCGCAAGCGCCTCCAAGCGGCTCGCCAGCAATGGCTCGACACCGAGCAAGACGACGGCGCCCTGCTGCGTGGTATCGCCTTGGCCGACGCCGAGAACTGGCTGGGCGAGCGGCCACGGGAGCTGGCTGTCGAGCGACCCTTCATCGAGCAGAGCGCGGCCCTGCGCGACCATGAGCTGGCGCTGGCGAGCCGCCGTCGCCGCCGGGTGCTGCAAGGGGTGACCCTGGCGGCGTTGATCTGCCTGGCTCTGGCAGCGGTCGCGTGGCACGAGTCGGTCAAGGCCAAGCAGCTGTCGAACGAGCGCCGGGCGGCGCTGGTGGTCGAGGCCTCGCGCAACCTGCGGGATCCGGCGACACGCGCCCTGTTGCTGTTGGAGAGCGCCGCGATACTGCCCGGCAGAGAGCCTGCTGGCGGGGCTCGCGCGGCTCGGTCGGTGGCGGGCTGGGCCATTCCGCGATCGGTGCTGCACGGCCACACCGGATCGATCGTGGGGTTGGATTTCAGCCCGGACGGTGACCGCGTCGCGACCTCGTCGTACGACAACACGGTGCGGGTCTTCAGCAGCGATGGCACCGGCCAGCCGCTGGTGCTGCGCGGCCATTCGGGCGATGTCGTGTCGGTCGAGTTCGATGCGGCCGGGAAGCGGTTGGCCAGCGCCTCGGCCGATGGCACGGTAAGGATCTGGAGCCTCGACGGGGACGTCGACCCCATCGTCCTGCAGGTCTCCGACAAAACGGCCTCCGACGAGGCGATCTCCAGCGCCCGCTTCAGCCCGGACGGCCAGCGATTGGTGGCGGCGACGATGGCTGGCACCGTGGTGCTCTACATCCTCGAAGGCAATCACCCGTCCCGAGTCTTGGAGGGGCATACCGGGCCGGTGCTGCAAGCGCGCTTCAGCCCTGACGGCGAGTGGATCCTGTCCGCCTCGCGCGATGGAACGGCCCGGCTGTGGAGCACCGGGGACGGGGCATCACGGATCGTCGCACGGCACGAGGATTGGGTTCTCGACGGGGTGTGGAGTGCCGATGGCAGCCGCTTGGCGACGACGTCGCGGGATCGCCGAGTCTGGGTCTGCGCGCCCCAGAGGGCGAGCCCGTGTCAGCAGCTCACAGGTCACGACGGCTGGGTCTGGACCGCGGCTTTCGACACGGAGGGGACTCATCTGGTCACCGCCGGGGCCGACAACACTGCCCGGGTCTGGCCACTCGACGGCAAAGGTGAGCCTTCGGTGCTCTGGGGCCACGAGGATTGGGTCCGCGAGGTCTCCTTCAGTGCCGACGGTCGCCGGGTCCTGACCGCGTCGCACGACGGTAGCGCGGCGTTGTGGCTGGCCGATGGCAGCGGCGAGCCGACATTCCTGGAAGGGCACCAGGGTTGGGTCCGCAAGGCGATCTTCAGCCCCGGCGGTGGCTTGATCGCAACGGCCTCCGATGATGGCCTGGCGCGGGTCTGGCGCAGCACGCCGCCGGAAGATCCGCGCATCCTGTCGGGCCACACCGATCAGGTGTGGAGCGTGGCTTTCAGTCATCTGGGGCAGTCCATCGTCACCGCCTCGGCGGATTTGACCGCCCGCATCTGGGACGCCGAGAGTCTCGAGTCCTTACGTATCTTGAAGGGCCACGAGGAGCGTGTGCGTAGCGCCGAGTTCAGTCCCGACGATCGATGGTTGGCGACGTCGTCCGACGATGGCACGGCGCGCATCTGGTCGGTCGACGGCAGCGGCGCGCCCGTTATCCTGCGCGGCCACCGCGACAAGGTGCTGGACGTCGACTTCAGCCATGACGGCAAGCTGCTGGCCACCGCCTCCTACGATCAGACGATCGGCCTCTGGCAGCCGGATGGAACGCGGGTTCGGACCTTCGACGAGCATCTCGGTTGGGTGCGGGCCGTGGCGTTTAGCCCCGACGATTCGCAGATCCTGTCGGCCTCGCGCGACCGCACCGTGCTGTTGCGCAACACCGATGGCTCGGGCGCCTCGCGAGTGGTCGGGCGGCACAAGAACCAGGTGATGGCGGCGATCTTCAAGCGCGACGGCACGAAGATTCTCAGCGCCTCGGCCGATCGCACGGCGCGCCTCTGGGACGCGGTGGGCGAGGATGGCGAGCTCGGCCGCTTCGTTGGCCACGAGTCGTTGGTGTGGGGTGCCGATCTCAGCCCGGATGGCAGCTGGGTGGTCACTGCTTCGCAGGACGGTACCGCACGGGTTTGGCGGGCCGATGATCCGTCGGCCGAGCCGATCTTTCTCGACGGCCACAACGGGCCGATTTGGAACGCGACATTCAGCCGCGACGGCAAGGTCATCGCCACCGCCTCGGCCGACGAGACCGTGCGGTTGTGGAGGCTGTGGTCGAAGGATTGGTCGCAGTTGATCGAGCTCCTGCGACACCAGACCAACGCGTGTCTGACGGTCGCGCAGCGGCAGCGGTTTTTGGCCGAGCCTGTCGCCCAAGCGAGCGAGCGCTACGCGGCCTGTGAGACCCGCAACGGCCGAACCGTAAACTGAACCGCCGGCTCAGCGACGAGCAAGCCCTCGTGCGGGGTGCAACCTCTAGCGAGGTTTCGCCTCAGACGGCGAAGACAGAGAGTGTGGAGAGCGTTGTCACGTTCCGCCAAGTCAACCGTTGAAAGGACCCCCTACCGGCCGATTTGGCCCCGGAGAAGGCTCCGACGAGCTTCGAGGCGTTTTCGGCGCTCGAAAACGTTCCGATGACGCGCTTCGACACGTTTTCGGCGCTCGAAAACGTGTCGAGGACTGTCTTCGTAACCTTGTCTTGCAGCGATTTTGTCGCTTTGTGCGGCTCCGTGACGGTCGCTAGCAGGCCCTGGCCACGGCCTGCTACAGGTCGGTCGCGCGGACGTAGCTCCAGGTAGCTTCCGAGCGCACCAGCTTGCCGCCTTCGTAGCTATCGACCTGTAGGCTGGTCTCCTGGGCCATGCGCGGCAGCATGTAGCGCGCCGCGGTCTGGACGACTTCGACCCCTTCCATGTCATCTTCCGGTGGATCGAAGATGTAATCACCGGCGATGTGCCAGTCCTCCCACCACCAGGTCCAGTCGGTGGTGTGCTGCACCGGGCGGATGAACCACACCAGAGGCTGCCAGCTGCTGGTCTCGAACTCCTTGGCGACAAGGTAGAAAGCACCTCCGGAAACGCCGGCGGGGGAGACAGAGCATTGCAGCTGGTTGACGTTGTTGACGCTGAAGTCACAGAGATCGTCCAGGGTCTCGCCGTTGTACGTACTCGGGCCACCGGGGCAGACCACTTCGAAGGTGGTCTTCTCGATCCCCACGGTGTGTTGTTGCTCCGGACTTGGCAGGCGGTCGACGAAGTTGGTGTAGGTCGGCGTG
>JBCCGX010000232.1:0-10938 GCA_039029035.1 Acidobacteriota bacterium
ACCCCGCGGCGGCCGTCGGCGTCGAGCAGGCTCCGGGTGGTGGCGAGATCGGTGGCCGCGTCGGCGCGGGCGACGAGCAGCACCAGGTCGGCCTGGCGGACGCAGCGCCGCGTCCAGGCTGACTGAGCGTCGTCGGCGATGTAGAGGACGAAGCGGAAGCGCAGCTCCTGGTCGTCGAGCCAGGCCGACAGCCGAATACCCACCGGGTCATCTTCCGTCTCCGCCGAGCTCGACCGGATGTCGAGACGCTGGCGGACACGCTCTTCGGTCAGTCGCAGGGTCGGCCCGAGTGTGCGCAAGGCCTCGGCCAGGCGTCGGGCCAGCTCGTGCCAGGGGGCGTCGCGCTGGGCCGGGACGACGGCGATGGTCTTCACTTCGCCGGTGGCCGGCGCTACTTCGGAACCGGTGTTCTTCGACAAGCGGCCGACCAGCACTCGGGTGACGGCCTTGAGGATCTGCGGATAGCGACTGGTGATGCGATCGAAACGCTGGCGGGTGAAACCGAGCATCTGGCTATCGCGCATTGCGCGAACGGTCATGCTGCGCGGCTCGCCGGTGACCACCGCCATTTCGCCAACGAATTCGCCGCGCGCGATCTCGCTGACGATCTGCTCCTTGCCGTCGTCGTCGAGCAAGGCCGCCAGCCGCCCCCGGAGCAGCAGATAGCAGCTATCGCCTCGGTCGCCGCGGGTGAAGAGCGTCTCGCCTCGGCGTAGCTCGAGCCAATGGCCGGCGGCCTGCAGATAGCGCAGCGCCTCGTCGTTCAGGGGACCGACGATGGTCGGTAGAACCTCGGCCAGCAGCGTGCGCCGAAGACGCCGCCGGTTGATCGCCATCATCTTGCGGCGCGTCTCTGGCGACCGGCGCAGCAGCTCGTCGGACACCTCGGTGGGAATGCGCAGCAGCTCGCTATCGCGGGTCGCGCGGACGGTGGCAGTCCGCACGCCGCCAGTCATCATCTGAATCTCGCCGACCAGGTTGCCTGCTCGCATGGTGCCGAGCAAGACCTCTCCCCCTTCGTCCTGGGCAAGGTAGGCGCCGAGCTGGCCTTCTAGGACGACGTAAACCGCGTTGCCCGGATCGCCCTGCTGGAAGAGCTCCTCATCCGCCTCCAGGCGGATTTTCCGCAACTGGCTCGTCAGGCCGCTCCAGACCGATGCGTCGAGGTGGGTGAACCACTTCCAAGAGCGCAGCCGCTCGATCAGTTCCGCATCGTCAGCCGAGAGGCTTGCCATGACCGTGGTGGACCGCGGCTGTTGCTTGGCCGCGGTCCGCAGGAGGCTGCTGACCTAGCCGAAGGCGCCAGTCATGGCGCCGGCGAACCCGAAGACCGTCGCCATCATGAAGCCCACGATCAGGTAGATGATGAAACCGATGACGCAAACGGCCACCGCGCGACCCGTGCTCTGGTAGTCGAGCGCCTGGCGCACCGCCACCACCGTTGCGGCGAGCATCCAGAGGCTGGCAGCGAAGGAGACCAACCAGCCAAGGAGTGGAATGATGCCGGCGACCTTCAAGATTCCAGGGCTGGATGCAAAGCCGAGGGTGCGCAGCAGCTCGCCCATGTCGGTGCTGGTTTGGGGCTCGGGCAAGAGCTTGGTACCGATGATGAAGGTCAAACCCGCCCAGATGAACCAGCCGATCAGCGCCGCCACCGTGCCGCCAACGAGGCCCATGACTCCGCCGAGACCGAACGAGCCGATCCCTGCGGCGACCGCCGACAGGACGACGACACCCATGGCCTGGCCCAAGGCAGTGGAGTCGGCTTCGACCTCTTCGTAAGTATTCGCATTGAGCATCGCAGCGCCGATCATTCGGTCAGTGAAGCTGGCCATTCGAGAATCTCCTTTAGTTTTCTGGGTCGACAGAGAGGATGCTCAGGGCCGCAGCCGAAGCACGCCATCGCTGAGGCTTGGTGATCGGGATCGACCCCTGATTGTACGCATTCGTCGAGTCGCCGTCATCTAGAGGCGATTCAGCGCCAGGCGAAGGCGGGCTGCTCGAAGTGGGCGACCGCGGTCCGGCGGCCGTGGACCGCCAGCTCGGCGAACTGATGGATAATCGCGGCAGTCGGTGAGAAGACGTAGGTGCCGACGGTTTCGAGGTCGAGGGCAGGCACGTCGGTTTGATCGCTGAAGAAGTCGGTTCGCACCAGCGCATCCGGGCGACCGCAATCCGTCAGTGGAACGCGATAGACGGCCGCGACCTCGCCCGGATCGGGCTCGATCTCGCCGGCCTCGCCCCAGGCAACGAGCGCCGTGATGTGGAAACCGGAGCGGCTGACGAAATCGTCGGTTCGGCCGAGCAGGCACGACAGGGGCAGGTCGAGCCCGACCTCTTCGGCCAGCTCGCGTAGACCGGCCACCTCGGCGGTCTCACCCGGTTCGATGCGACCGCCGGGGAGGGCAAATTGGCCGCCATGCCGCCCGAGATGGCTGGCGCGGCGGGTGAGGAGGATCGCCGCCTGCCCATCGTCGGCCGGAACCACTGCGAGCACGACGGCGGCTTGCCGTTGACCCGCAGGCGGGAGACTCTGCCAGGTGTTCGATGCCAGCCGGTGCTGCAGTTCGACCCGCAGCTCGGGAGCGAAGGCGAGATTGTCCATTTCGAAGGCGCTCAGCCGAGCCGCCGCATGATGAAGAACGTGGCCGGCAGGAGCACGAAGATGCAGAGTAGGACCACCCCGTTGAGAAACACACCGAGCCGGGCGATCTGCGGACCGTCGCCATAGCGCAGCCCGACCAGCCCGAGGACGAAGCCACCGAGGGAGAGCGGTAGGGTGAGTGCGACCGCACGCTCGAAGGCCATCCCGAAGACCCTCGGGCCAAAGAGCTGTACGGTCAGCAGGGAGGCGAAGGCGAGGAGCGACAGCATGCCCCAGCTGATCGATAGGCGGATGACTTCGTAGTCACCGTCTTCGCCTTCCGGAGTCCGGAGCTCGGGAGTCGGGTTGCTCACTCCGCTCACGTTAGCATGTCGAACCGCAGCATGTCGGACCGTGCTCTGCCGATACGAGATCGACGGTGCGAACCGGAGTTTGAGGTGCGGCTAGCCGGCGGCTTTCTTGAGCAGGGCGATCTGGCCGCTATGGTAGATGTCGTGCTGTACCACGCCGTGCAGCATGAAGTAATTGGCGTACTCACGATCGGTGACGTTCTCGCTCAGGCGCTCGTCCTCGAAAGTCTTGAGACGCCGCAGCAGGGCTTGCTGACTGGCTTCCAGGGCGTCCACGGCCTCTTGCCAGGCGGCAGGGTCGGGCCCTTCCACGGCCGGCCAGTTGGCTTCCTCGGGTGGATGCTCGTCGACCGGGCCGCCGTCCAAGGCCTCGGTCACAATGCGGCGCCAGTAGGTCATATGGAGCACCAGCTCCCAGATCGAGTGAGCGCCGTCGATCGGGTGCGCCGCTGCGGTCGAGGCGTCGATGTCGGACAGCAGCTCGCGGATCGGCGGGCCGTGCCAGGCGGGGCCACGGTAAATGGCTCGGATCAGAACTCGCAGGCGTTTGACTTCGCTCATGGTAGGGTTCCGCTGGTCATTGACGGTATCTGCTGGACAACGGGTTGCTGAGGTTTTCTTTACGACAGGGGAGCGTCGAGGTTTGGGGCATAGGCCCGAACGACTCAGGCGTTGGGCCGCGGTAGGAGAGCGTTCGAATTGGTGAATCGTATCGTCGGAGACTACGAGCTGCTCGATCTGCTCGGGACGGGTGGTATGGGCGAAGTTTATCGGGCTCGCGACCGGCGCCATGACCGGCTCGTCGCGATCAAGCGTATCCGGCCGGAGGTCGGCGAGCGGACGGCAGAAACGACGAGCCGGGAGGGGACTGGCGCACAGGCGCGGCGTCGGTTGCACCGTGAGGCCGAGCTGGTGTCGGGGTTGGAGCACCCGAACATCGTCAAGCTCTATGACATCACCTTCGAAGACGACGACGAGTGGATCGTCATGGAGCTGATTGACGGGCGGACCCTACGCAGGCTGCTGCGGGAAGGGCCGCTGCCGGCCGCCGAAGCTGTCGCTCTGGGGCAGCAGATCGCTGCCGGTCTCGCCGAGGCGCACGAGAACGGCATCGTGCATCGAGATCTCAAGACCGAGAACATCCTCGTCACCCGGGACGGCCAGGTCAAGATCGTCGATTTCGGTCTCGCCAAGCGGGTCGGCCGGAGCGCGGGCGACAAGACCTTGACCGGAGTCCAGAGCGTCATGGGGACGTTCCGCGCCATGTCGCCTGAGCAGGTACGCGGCGAGCCGCTGGACCCGCGCTCGGATCTCTTTGCCCTGGGCAGCCTGCTCTATGAGACCGCCTGCGGCCGCGCTCCCTTCGCCCACCCGAACGATCTCCAGACCATGCACCTCATCCTCACCGAACGGCAGATGCCAGCGCAGACGCTGAACCCTGACGTGCCAGAGGAGCTTTCGAACCTGATCGATCAGATGCTGGAGAAGGATCCCAATCTGCGGCCCCGCAGTGCCCGCGACGTGGAGCGAGCGCTGGCGGGCCTCAACGGCGAATCACCGGGGCGTCCACTGGGGGAGGAGACTCTCCTCGACGGGCTACCTTGACCGGCCGGGCCAGGGTCTTGGATCGTCCGGCAGTGGTAGCATGGACGCTGAATTCGGCGCCAAGCCTGACGAAAACTCAGCGCGGGCTGTGAGACACTGCTGGCTGTGAGACCCAGCAGTCGCCATGCGCTCTCTGTAGGGTAGAAGACTATGGACAATGAGGTGCTCTCTCTGATCGAAGCCTGGGACGGCGAGGCGATCGTGACTCGCTTCGACCGACCGACTGGGACCTGGATCTTCATTGCTTTGCACGACAGCACGCTGGGCCCAATGGCCGGCGGTACCCGGATCAAGGTCTACCCGGCGCTGGCCGACGGCTTGCGTGATGCCATGCGGCTGGCCGAGGGTATGACCGACAAATGGGCCGGCCTGGGACTGGGCTTTGGCGGCGGCAAGGCGGTGCTGGCCCTCGCCGAGCCGCTTGCCGGCGAGCGCCGCCGCGGGCTGCTCCAGCGCTACGGCGCGATGATCCAGTCGCTGCGCGGAGCTTTCGTCACCGGCGCCGATCTCGGTACCAGCACCGAAGATATGGCGACCATCGCCGGGGCTTGTCAGCACGTCCTGGGTATCGATTATGACGACATGACGTCGACCGATCCGGGGCCCTTCACGGCCTTCGGGGTCCTCTGCGGCCTCAAGGCTGCGGTGGCGCACGCCTATGGCAGCGGCGATCTCGCCGGCCGTCGCATCCTCGTCCAGGGCCTCGGTGGCGTCGGTGACCCGCTGGCACGATCCCTGGCTCGGGATGGCGCTAGCCTGCTGCTCAGCGATCTCGATGCCCAGCGGGCGACGGACCTGGCTGCGGAGCTCGACGCTGCGGGGCTCGACGCCGAGGTGATCGATTCGGAGTCTGTCTACTCGGCGTCGTGCGACGTTTATGCACCGTGCGCCATTGGTGCGACGATCAACGCCCAGACCATCCCCCAGCTCGCCTGTCGGGTCGTTGCCGGCTCGGCCAACAATCAGCTGCTCGAACCGGAGGACGCTGAGCGTCTGCACCGTAAGGGTGTTCTCTACGCGCCGGACTACATCATCAACGCTGGCGGTGCCATGGCGTTCAGCCTGATGAAAGACGGCGAGCGAGCCGAGGAGACCTTGATGCGGCAGGTCGCCACGATCGGGGATGCGGTGGGTGAGATCCTCGGCGAGGCCTCAGCAAGTGAAGTCTCTCCGCTCGCCGCAGCCAAGCAGCGGGTCCGTCGCATCCTGCGCGACGGTCTTGCCCGCTGAGCTACGCTCAGCCCCTTGTCGCTGAGCTAAGCTCAGCCCTTGTCGCTGAGCTACGCTCGGCCCGGCCTCGGCTGCGCTCAGCCCGCTGCTTGTAGCTGGGCGGCGACGTCGTCGACTGCTTTCCAAACCCGCAGAACATTGCCGCTGCAGATCTTGGCGATGTCGTCTTCGGAATAGCCCTTCTCGAGCAGCGCCTGGATCAGATTCGGTAACTCGGAAGCGTCTTTGAGGCCGGTTGGCAGAGTGTCGCCGACGCCGTCGAAATCCGATCCCAGGCCGACGTGGTCGATGCCGACCAGTTGCACCACGTGGTCGATGTGGGCCACCACGTCGGAGACGTCGGCGAAGACCGGCGGGTTCTCCTCGAGATACTTTGCTTCGAACTCGGCGACGCGCTCGTCATCCGCCTCGAGGTTGTTCTCTTCACGGAACTGCCCGACCGCGCGCCAGCGGCCGAAACCCTGGGCGTTGGCTTCCTGGGTGAGAAAGGCCGAGCCGTAATTTATATGGATGACGCCGCCGCCTTCGGCGAGGCGGCGGATCATGTCGTCGTCCATGTTGCGCTCGAAGCCGGGCGTGAAGTGGCGAACGGAGGAGTGGGAGGCGATGACCGGCGCCTGGGTCAGGTCCATGACCTGGTAGAAGGCGGCATCGGACACGTGGGAGATGTCGATCATCACCCCGAGGCGATTCATCTCGGCGACGAGCTCGCGGCCGAAGGGGCTCAGACCGTCCCACTTCCTCTCGGTATCGTAAGACGAATCACAGATGTGGTTGCTCTTCGAGTGGGCCAGGGTGATGTAGCGGATGCCGCGCTCGGCGAAGTGGCGTAGGTTGTCGAGATCGCCCTCGATCGGTGCGCCATTCTCCAGGCCCAGGGGTAGGGCGATCTTGCCGGCGGCGAAAGCGGCTTGCACGTCGGCCCGGGAGTGGGCGACGGCGAATTTGTCCGGCCAGTCGGCCTCGAACTTCTCGACCATGTCGATCAGCTTGTCGGCGTGCTCCTTGGCGCCGTTGTCTTCGTAGTCGGCCGCCACGTAGATCGACATGAAAGGGGCGTCGAGCCCACCCGCCTTGGCGCGCGGATAGTCGAAGTCCCCCTTCGCCGTGCGCATGGAGATGTCTTCCATCTCCTCGTACAGGCGGTAGGGCACGTCGACATGGGTGTCGATGATCAGGAGCTCCTGAGCCAGGCGAGCGGCCTGCTCGGCCGCGGTCTCGGTCGGAGCGGGCGTTTCGGTCGCCTCAGGCACGGGGGCCTCGGCGCCGCAGCCCAGGGACAACATCAGGGCGAGCAGCAACAGCGAGAATCGTTTCCGGAGCTTCACGGTGGGTCCTCCTGGAAGGTGTGCTTTCGAGCGGGCTGAGTGACCCGGCGAAAGTTCTTTCGACTTTTTTCGCCCGATTTGTCAAATCGCAGGGCGTTTTCACGTGGTGGGTATTTCGATGCTTGCTCGAATTCTATCTGCCACACCCTGGGGCGTCGATGCCAGACCGGTTCTGGTCGAAGTCGATGTTCACATGGGCCTCCCCCAAATGCAGATCGTCGGCCTGCCCGACGCTTCTGTACGCGAGAGTCGTGAGCGCGTGCGCTCTGCCATCAAAAACTCAGGCTTCGAGCTGCCGCCGCGGGTGGTGGTGGTCAACCTGGCCCCGGCCGACCTCAAGAAGGAAGGCAACCATCTCGACCTGGCGATCGCGGTGGCGCTGCTTGCCGCCCTGGACGAGATCCCGCCGGAAGCGATCGAGGGGCGCTTGCTGTGCGGCGAGCTCGGTCTCGACGGCAGCGTCCGCTCGGTGCGCGGTGGCCTCGCCATCGCCGACTGCGCCTGTCGGGAGTCGTGCGGGCAGTTGCTGCTGCCCGCTGCCAACGCTGGCGAAGCGGCTGCCCTGGGCAGCGTGCCAGTGGTGCCTCTGCGCAGCCTGGCCCAAGCGATCGACCACCTGCTAGGGCAGGCGCCGATCGCCCCGGATCGGACCCCGGACCATCCGCCCGAGGTGGCCCGCGCCGGTCCCGACCTGTGCGACGTGCGGGGGCAGGGAGCTGCCAAGCGGGCTCTCGAAGTGGCGGCTGCCGGCGGTCACAACCTGCTTTTCATCGGCCCACCCGGCTCCGGCAAGACCATGCTCGCTAGGCGCTTGCCGCCGATCCTGCCGCCGCTCAACCTGGCCGAGTCCATCGCCGTCACCAAGATCCACTCTCTGGTGGCCGAGGAGCCGCCGTCCCGGCTGCTGCGTCAGCGGCCCTTTCGTAGCCCTCATTCGGGCATCTCCACCGCTGGCCTGATCGGCGGCGGCTCGATCCCGCGCCCCGGCGAGGTCAGCCTGGCCCATGGCGGGGTGCTCTTCCTCGACGAGTTGCCCGAGTTCAAGCGCGACGCCCTGGAGGCTTTGCGTCAACCGTTGGAGGAGGGGGAGGTGACCGTGGTGCGGACCCGGGCCCGTTTCTCCTTTCCCGCCCGGGTGGCTTTACTGGCGGCGATGAATCCATGTCCCTGTGGGCACCTGGGTGACCCACGCCACGAATGCCGCTGCTCGCCGCAGCTCATCGAGCGCTACCGCTCGCGCATCTCGGGTCCACTGCTCGACCGCATCGACATGCACGTCGAGGTCCCCGCCTTGGAGCTGCGGGAGCTCAAAGGCCCGCCCGGTGAGCCCTCAGCCGCCGTCGCCGAGCGTGTCCTTTCTGCCCGCGCCCTTCAAGAGCAGCGATTCGGCAGTGACTGCACCACCCCGACCAACGCCGCCATGCGGGCCGAGGCGCTCGATCGCCACTGCCTCATGGAGCCTGAAGCCCAAACCCTGCTCGACACCGCCTTCGAGCGCCTGCGGCTCTCGGCCCGTGCCGTGACCCGCATCTCGAAGCTGGCCCGGACGATCGCCGACCTGGACGGCTGCGAGCGGATCGGGGCGGCGCACGTGGCGGAAGCCGTTCAATACCGCAGTCTGGATCGGAGGACTTGATCGATGTTGCAGAAATCTGACTCGAGAGACTTGTCAATCGTGCGTCAATGGCGTAGTGTCTATGCTGTTCGTTGAGACACCGATCTTCACGGCCGACGTCGAGAGGTGGCTGTCGATCGACGAATACCAGACGTTGCAGCTGGCTTTGCTGGTGCGGCCCGAAGCGGGCGCTTTGATCCCCGGTAGTGGCGGCTTGCGAAAGTTCCGCTGGCGGCAGTCCGGTCGGGGTAAGCGAGGCGGTCTACGGGTCATCTACTACTGGCTGCGACGCGATGACGCGATCTTCCTACTCTTGATGTACCGCAAGACGCGGCAGACGAACCTGACACCGCAGCAGGTACGGGCTCTCAGGCGACTCGTAGAGGAGAACCTGGCATGAACGACGGTGACTTTCGCAAACTGACCCGCAGCCTGGAGCAGGCCGGCGAGATTCGCCGCGGTGAGCGGTCGGCGGACCGGCTGTTCCACTTCGAGCCGATCGACATCAAGGCGATTCGAAAGAAGCTCGATAGGTCGCAGACCGAGTTTGCCGCGATGATCGGTGTCAGCGTCGCCACCCTGCGCAACTGGGAGCAGGGGCGTCGCCGGCCGGAGGGGCCGGCGCGGGCGCTGTTGACCGTCGCGGCGCATAATCCGGAAGCCGTAGCCAAGGCCTTGCAACCGGAGGCGGCTGCCGAATCCTGAGGCGTCGGCTCACAGCTTCGGGCGCAGCTTACGCTCGCTCACGCGATACGTGCCATGTCACTGACTACGATCCTCATTCAGCAAGTGCACCAACCTCCCGCAGCAGCGCACGGGACCCCAACATTGCGCCCAGAGATCGGCCACGCTCACGGCACGGTGGCGTTCCACCCGCTCGTATCCCCCGCCTCGAAGCCATCAGCGAAGAGCGATTGGCTGCGGACGACCAGCACCGCGCCGGGCTCGGCGCCGAAGGGCTCGCCGCGTCGCGGAATGCCGATCGCCAGATCCTGGCCTTCGGCGCTGGGGTTGAAGAAGCGGCCCGTGGCGAGGGCGGCACCGAACTCGTCTGCGATCTCGAGGGTACCGAAGAAGATCATGTTGAGCACTTGCCCACCGGCGATGACCAGGCCTTCCGGCGTACCGTAGAGCACGTCGACCTCCCCCGCGTTGGTGAATCCGAGCGAGTTGTCGAGCGGCGCACCGATCGCCAAGTCGTCGCGATCGTCACCATCAAAATCGCCGGCAGCCAGCGCCTCACCCAAGCGATCGAACGGATCGACATCCGTATCGAAGGTGCTCTCGAGAAAGAGCTGGTCGACGGTGGTCAGTCCGAAGAAATTGCCGTAGATCGCGTGGACGGCGCCGGCTTCGGTGACCCCGAACTCGCTCTCCCCGGGAGCACCAACCGCCAGGTCGGTCCACGAATCGCCATTGAAGTCGCCGACCGCCAGCGCATAGCCGAATTGGTCGCCGTCTTGACCGGAGCCCAAAATACCCGGATCGTCCTGGCTCAACACCGGTTCGCTGCTCGCCGTCGGATCCAGGCCGTCGACGGCACCGGTGAAAATCACCACGGCGCCTTTATTTCCGGGTCCGCTGACCACCTCGCCGGGCACGCCCACCGCAAGGTCGGGCGTCGCGTCGTCCTCGAATTGGCCGATGGCGAGGGAAAATCCGAACAGCTCGTTGGCGTTGGCGTTGAGGGTGACGCCGAGCGAGTCCTGATGCAGCCACTGATTGCCGGCGACCTGTAGCGCACTCCCCGCCGAACCATAGACGACGTTCACCGCGCCGGCATCCTCGGCCGCGCCCAGTGGCCCCGGATTGTCCGGAACGTCTTCGAACGGAACGCCGATCACGAGATCGTCGACGCCGTCGCCCGAAAGGTCGCCAGCGGCCAGGCTGGTGCCGAGTCGGTCGTCGTCCTCTGGAATGCCCTCGAAAAGCAGCTGGCTGACGAATTGCCACCGGTCGAGAGGGTCTTCACCACCATAGACCACGAAAACGGCACCCGCTCGCGCGCCGAAGTTGACGGTGCGTCCAGGCATGCCGATGGCGAGATCGTCGAATCCATCGTCATCGAAGTCGCCCACAGCCAATGCGGAACCGAAATTCGCACCGGCTTCGGCTTCGTCGTCCAGGTCGACGGGCGTCAGCGTCACGATCCGAGACCAGCCTTGGGAACCGCCGAAGTGGACGTGAACGACCCCCACGTTCGCC
>JBCCGX010000233.1:0-10913 GCA_039029035.1 Acidobacteriota bacterium
CCGCACCCTGAGTAGCGGCATCACCGTCGCCGACGGTCTCTGGCACCATGTCGCCGGAGTCTTCGACGGCACGGATCTGGTGCTCTACGTCGACGGCATCGAAGACGGCCGGGTCGACGCTTCGGGCCGCACGATCGACACTACCGCCGACCTGCAGATCGGCCGCAACTGGAACCTCGGTGTCAGCAGCTTCTTCAGCGGTCAGCTCGACGAGCTGCGGCTCTACGACCGAGCCCTGTCGGCAGCCGAGATCGGCACACTTGCGGCGCCCCCGGCCGGTGGCCAGCCGATCACCATCGATCCCTTCGTTGATAAACGCGTCCTCCAGCGAGCCTTCGATGGTGGCACCCACAGCGCCAACTTCTCCGTATCGGGTACGTTCGACGGTACCCCGACGGTGATCGAGGCGCGGGTGGTCACGGCCGTCGGCGGCAGCGAGGTGCTGCCGTGGTCGACGGTCGACGAGGCACCGGCGAACGGGCTGTGGAGCGGCACCCTGAGCAGGGTGCCGCAGGGCGGCTGGTACCGGGTCGAGGCGCGCTCCGCCGACGATCCCGGCACGGTGACCTCGAGCAGCGCGCGCTTCGGCGTCGGGATGATCGTCGCGGCGATCGGGCAGAGCAACATGGTAAAACACTTCACCGAAGACGAAGCCGATGGCTCGGTGATGCTGCCGGCGGAAACGCCGCACGACGAGACCTACCGCTATGGCTACGGCGAGCCGCCGGGCTTCGACTATGCGCGCCAGCGCGACGCGGACATTCCCGTCTCCTGGGGCAACGTCACCGGCACGGGCGGTATCCGCCTGGCCAACAACCTGCAAGCCGCGCTGGGGATCCCGGTCCTGATCCTCGACTTCGCTCTCGATTGGACCGGCATTCAAGCCCATTGGAACGATACCAGTGGTTCTTTCCTCGGTTGGCCCCGCTTTGCTGATGCGCTGGCCGAGGTCGGCACCATCGAGGCGGTGCTCTGGCATCAGGGAGCCTACGACGGGCAGATCACCAGCACCACCCCCGCGTCCTACAAGGCTGGCCTCGACACGCTCTACAGCCAGATCACCGATCAGGTCGGTGGGCACGGCACCTTGCCTTTCGTGCTGGCGATCCAGAATCGCGGCGTCTACAACGAGACGCTGGCGGTGGACGACAGCTACAACGCGGTCCGCCGGGCGCAGCTGGAGTGGATCGACGCGCAGCCCTACGCTTTCGCCGCCGGCAGCTCGGTGGACATGGACTTGTCGAACCGTCCGGGCACTGGTAGCGGCCATTTCTTTGCCGCCGGCTACGAGGTCATGGCGGATCGCTACACTCGGGGCCTGTTGCACGCCATCGACCAGCCCGGCTACGAGGCCGGGGTCGGTGGCGGCCACATTGCCTCGGCCGAGTTGCAGGGTAACGTGGTAGTGGTCGATATCGCCCACGATCAGGGGACCCGCCTGACCTTGCCGGATCCGGCCGCTGACGTGGAGGGTTTCACCCTCAGCGAGACCCCTTGGGTCGTCGGCGGGGCCCGCAACGAGCTGGCGACCGAACAGGCGGTGTTGTCGGCCGACGCCGACGGTAATCAGGTGCTGATCACCCTGGCCGCGCCGCCGACCGGCCCGATCTACCTGCGGTACCTGCATGGCCAGAACCCGTTCCACGCCAAGGAGCCAGAGGACGCTCGGCGGGCCAACGGCAACACCCTCTACGACAACTTCGCCTACTACCCGGGTCGGGCGGGGCTGCCGATCAACGGCACCACTGTGGATATCCCGGTCAGCGTCAGCAGCAGTCCGTCGTTCCTGGTCTCGCCGGCGTCCTTGGCGGTCAGCGAAGAGGGCGGAACGGCCGCTTTCACCTCTGTACTCGGTGCCCAGCCGGCGAGCGACGTGGTCCTGACGATCACCAGCGCCGATCCGGCGCGGCTGAGTGTCAACCCGGCGACTTTGACCTTCAGCAGCGGAGATTGGGCGACGCCGCAGCAGGTGACCGCCACCGGCCATGCAACCGCTGGTGCTGATCAGGTAGTGGTCACGGTCAGCGTCGATGACGCTCTCTCCGACGACGCCTTCGATCCGCTGGCCGATCAAACCGTCCAGGTGTCGCTCCTGCCGGCGGTCGATGCGGACCTCTTGGTCTGGCTCGAGCTCGACGAGGTGGGAGGCGCGACGAGCGCTGTCAACAGCGGATCGAACGGCGTTACTGGCTCCATCGTCGGAGGCCCGATCCAGGGCGAGGCCGGCGTCATCGGCACGGCCTTCCGCTTCGACGAACAGGACGATGCGATCAACCTGCCGAGCTTTGCCTACCCGGCGGAGCTCTCGGTCTCTTTATGGGTCAAGGTGGCCGACAACAGCGGCAACCAATACCAATATCTCTACTCCCAGGGACAGTTCGGCGATCCGCATAGCCTCAACATCCTGCTCGGCGAATCCGGCAACAACAACATCCCCAACCAGCTA
Organism: Acidobacteriota bacterium; assembly: GCA_039029035.1. Classification (GTDB taxonomy): domain Bacteria; phylum Acidobacteriota; class Thermoanaerobaculia; order Multivoradales; family J023; genus JAAELT01. Next base: position 2,447 of record JBCCGX010000233.1, read on the forward strand.
GCGGTGAACTTCCGCGACGCCAACGATCCGCAGGGGATCTGGAGCAATGTCCTGTCCGTTGACGCCACTGCCACCGGCGTCGGACTGCTCGACGATCTTTGGCACCTGGTGACTTTCACCGCCTCGGCGGCGGAGGGGGCCCGCCTGTTCGTCGATGGAGTGCTGGTCGACGATTTGCCGAACCTTGGGGGCGATGTTTTCGTACCGACGACCGGGGTCACCATGGGCACTCGCAACTACAGCAACGGCAACCGTTGGTTCGGTGGAGCGATGGACGACCTCAGGGTCTACGGCCGGGCATTGAGCGCCAGCGAGATCCAAGGACTGTACACTCAGGCGCCTTGACTTCGAGTAAGCAAGGCTTGTTGTCCCATCAGGGCCGCCGGTCCATCGAAAGACAGCAGGAAGGAGGTGAGACGATGAGCATTCGAACGCAGGTGCGGGCCGGGATCGTCGGCGGAACCGACGCGACGCCCCACGAGTATCCCTGGCAGGGTTGATTGACTGCGCTACGAGTCGGGGAGCCGATGGGAATCAGCTCCCCGCCGATCCGCTGACCGAAGCGAGTGGACATGGTCGTCGTCGGAACGGTGTTGCCGCTTGCGGTAAGGGGGAGATGACCTTTACGCTTCTCTTACAGGCGTTGGGGCCTCGGCCTCAACCTCGCCACGGCCAGGCCGTACCTAAGCGCAGCGCCCATGGAATCTCGCTCCTTCAACCCCACGCCCTTGCTGCTTGCCTTCGGGCTCGTCGCCTTCGGCATCGCGGGCCTGTCGATCGCCGATCTGGCGGGCAGCCGGGCCTACGATGGGGTCGTGCCGGCGGACATCGAAGACCGGCTGGTGGTACAGGAGGTCATCCCCGGCTCGGGAGCGGATCGGGCGGGCATCGGGCCGGGGGACGAAATCAAGGGCATCGCCGGGGACGCGGTGTCGAGCGCCGTGTGGGCGGCAAGGGTGCTCGAGGCGCTGCGCGAGGGCGACGAGGTGGTCTACCTGGTCAAGAAGGCCGACGGCTCGATCGCCCATCCGAAGGTGCGCCTCGGGCGTCGGCAGATCGCTGACGGGAGCTTCTTCTACTCGGCGACTCTGGGTTTCAGTTTCTTTCTCGTCGGCCTGTTCGTCTTGGTTCGCCAGCCGACGCTGCGCGTCAGCCAGGTGTTCTTTCTCTTGTGCGGTCTATTTCTGCTGTTCCTGGTTTGCCGTATGCGGCCGGCTTCGTACTCGGGCCTCGACACGCTGATTCTCAATATCGGCACGATTGCCTTCTTGCTGCTGCCGTCGGCGTTCCTGCATTTCTATCTGCTGTTCCCGCGCCCAGCATGGCTCAACGCGGCGTCGGAGAGTGCGGTCTGGTATCCGCTGGCGCGTCTCTGGCGGCGCGGTTGGCCCCTGCTCTACGCCGTGCCGCCGCTGGTCTTCCTGGTCACCCTCCTGATCGGTCGTACGCGGGGCGAGAAACCGCAGCTGACCCATGGCGCGCCGGCCGCTAATTGGTGGCTGCTGGCGCTCTTCATGCTCCTCGGCCTAGTCGGCCTGTGGGCCAACTCGCGGCGCCTGCGCAGCCCGCGCGAACGTCGCGGCTTGGCCCTGGTGTTGATCGGCTCGTTCTTTGGCCTGGCGCCCTTTGTCGTCACCAGTCTGGTCTTCACCACGCGCCAGCACTCCGACACCTTCTTCTTCCTCGGCATCATGCCGCTTCTGCTGGTGCCTCTGACGTTCGCCTATGCCATTTTCCGGTTCCAGCTGCTCGACATTCAGGTGATCCTGCGTCGTAGCTTGCTCTACACCGTGACCACGGCGCTCCTCACCGGGGTCTATGCCGGTGGCATCGCCACTTTCGCCTTCTTCCGCGGCTCAAAGCTGTCGGAGCCGGGCTATTTCCCGATCCTGCTCGCCCTGGCGATCGTTCTCTTGTTCGATCCCCTCAGGCGTCGGGTGCAGGAGGTGATCGACCGTTATTTCTTTGCCGGGAGGTCAAGTCTGGAGCGGGCAACAGTAGACCTCGGCGAAGCGATGTCGGCCCAGATGGATCTGCGGGCGGTGGTCGAGGAGCTGGTGGACAAGCTACCGCAGCTCCTCGGCTTGCGCTTTGCCGCCCTCTATCTGCTGCGGGGCTATCGTCTGGAGCGTGCCGCGGGTCCCGAGACCTTACCGGCGGAGCTGCCGGTCCTGCCGGAGCTCGAGCGGCACCTGCAGCGACGCGGCAAGTTGACCCGCCTCGACCAGCTCGGCGCGTTGCCGCTGCGCTCACGTGAAGTTGCCGAAATGGTGGCGACTCTGAACGAGGCTGGGGTCGAGGCGATCGCCAACCTGGCGTCGCGCCGCCGGCATATCGGTATGGTGGTGCTGTCGGAGAAGCAGGGGCAGATCGCCTTCGAGCGCGACGAGTTGCAACTCCTCGAGCGGCTCCTGCACCAGGCGGCGCTGGCACTCGAGACCAGTATGCTGCTCGACGAGCGCACCCAGAAGGCGGAGCTCGAGCGTGAGATCGCTATCGCGGCGACGATTCAAGCCCAGCTGCTGCCGGCCGAGCTGTGCTTCGCCGACGGCTGGCAGGTGGCGGCGGAATGTCGCCCGGCGCGCATCGTCGGGGGCGACTTCTTTGCCCAGCTACCGACCGGTGAGGATGGTCGCTCGGCTCTGATCTTCGGCGACGTTTCCGGCAAGTCGGTGGCCGGTGCCTTGATGATGATGGCGGCCCACGAGGCACTTTATGCCCTGGCTCTGACCCGGCCGCGGCCCAGCGAGCTTTTCGCTTTGACCAACCGGCGAATGTACCAGCTCGGCAAGCGCAGCTTCGTGGCGTTGGGCTACTTCGCTGCCGCCGGTGCGGACGGCAAGAGCCTGCGCTACCTGGTGGCCGGGCAGCCACCACCGCTGCTGCGGAGTCGCGACGGGCAGGTGCGTGAGCTGCCGCTGCCCGAGCACCGCCTGCCGATCGGCGCGATGCCCGATGGCAACTATCGCGAACTGGTCGAAGCGATCGAGCCCGGCGACGTGGTGCTGGGCTATTCCGACGGCGTCACCGAGGCGCGGGCGCCGAGCGGTGAGTTCTTCGGCAGTGAGCGGTTGTTGGACGTGGTCATCGCCTCACCGGCCGATTGCCGGCAAGTGGTGCAGAACGTGCTCGAAGCGGTGCGGGATTTCACTCAAGGGGGAGTGCAGTACGACGACGTGACCCTGGTGGCGGTGGGGCGGACCGAGGATGAACCAATGATCGGAACCGATTCATGAGGAAGGGATTGCTCGTCATCGCCCTGCTGGCGATTGCCGCGGGGGCGGTCTGCGCCGCCGTCGGCTACATGCTGTGGCGTGAGCCCGGGGAATGGACGACTCGCTCGCCCAAGGCACTGGAGGAATTCGCCGAAGGGCTCGCAGATCTGGCGAAGATGTATCGCATGGACGCGGTCCGTCACTTCGAAGAGGCACTGGAGCTCGATCCGGCCTTCGCCATGGCCAAGCTACACCTGGCTCTGCTCTATCCCTCGCGATCCGAGCGCCGGCGGATGACGGAGGAGCTGCGCGAGGTCGATCCGACAGGGCTCAACGACCGTGAGCGCTTCCTTTTGTCGTATCAGCTGGCACGTGAGGAGGGGCGCAGCGGTGACGCCAAGGCCGTTCTGGGCTCGTTCCTGGGCGAGCATCCGAACGATCCCTTCGGCATCCGGGTGGAGTGCGAGGTCGCCTGGGAGGCCCAGGACTGGGAGGCGGCGGAGCGCTGCTACAGCAATCTGCTAGTGCTGCATCCCAACTGGGTGGAGGCACGCAACAACCTGGGTTACCTGGCGATGGCGCGGGGCGATTTCGCCGAAGCCGAGGAGCGATTCGAGACCTACCTCTATCTGGCGCCGGATCAAGCGACACCCTACCACTCACGATCGGTTTTGATGACCGTTGTCGGGCGCTATCCGGAGGCGCGCGAAGCGATCGACAAGGTGATCGAGCTCAAGCCCGACTTCTGTGCGGCCTACACGCAGAAAGGCGAGATCGGCTTGATGTCGGGGCAGCTCGAGCTGGCCGACGAGGCGGCGAAGGAGATCGAGGCGATCGAAGAGTGCCAGCCGTTGGTGGAGCGTGGCGCAGTCTGCTCGCTGCGCGCCTGGCGGCGCTACCTCGCCGGCGACCTGGAAGGGGCCTGGCAGGTGCTCGACGGCGTCTGCCTGGAGCGTCGCGAGGGTTTCGACCTGCTGGCTCACCGCATGGCGACGATGACCGATCGGCCCGAGCGAGCGACGGAGATCGAAGAGGTGCTCAGGCACTATCAGGAAAAGGTCGAAGCTTCGGGCATGCCGGTGGATGCCAAGATCCTGACGGCGATCTCGGCCCACATGGCGGGTGTCCGCGCCCTGGCGGTAGACGATCTGGCGCTGGCCACCGAACGCTTCGCCGAGGCCGATTCGATGCTCGGGTATTGGGGTGGCGAGCGCGCCAGCATCAAGATGTTCAACCGGCTCAATTTGCTGCGGGCGCTCGATCTCACCGGGCAAACAAAGCGCGCCAGCGCCCTGCGGCGCGAGATCGATGCGGTGAATCCGCAATTGGTGGAGACCTTCCCGCTACCCGACGTCGATGCCCTGCAGCGTCTCGGGTCGGCCGGGCTCTCGGCGTCGTTTCCACTGCGCGAAGAGCGCCACCAATGAAACATCGGCTGACCATCCTGCCGGAGGTCGACGAGGCGCTGGCTGCTGGCAGACCGGTGGTGGCGCTCGAGTCGACCATCATCGCCCATGGGATGCCTTATCCGGCCAACGTCGAGACAGCACAGCAGGTGGAAGCGATCGTGCGCCGGGAGGGTTCGGTGCCAGCAACGATCGCCGTCCTCGGCGGCGAGATCCGCGTCGGCCTCGATGCGAGATCCCTCGAAGACCTCGGTCGCAAGCCGAACGTGGCCAAGGTGAGTCGACGCGATCTACCAGTCGTCGTCGCCGAGGGCCTGGACGGCGCCACCACGGTGGCGGCTACGATGATCGTCGCCGCCGCAGCCGGCATCGAAGTCTTCGTCACCGGCGGTATCGGCGGGGTGCATCGCGGTGCACCTGCGACCTTCGACATCTCGGCTGATCTGATCGAGCTCGCGCGAACCAACGTGGCTGTGGTCTGCGCTGGAGCCAAGTCGATCCTCGATCTCGGTTTGACCCTCGAAATCCTCGAGACCCACGGCGTGCCGGTGCTCGGTTTTCGGACCGATCAGTTTCCGGCCTTTTTCACCCGCGATTCGGGCTTCGAGCTCGATCGGCGCGTCGACTCCGAGGCCCACCTGGCCGCGATCCTGCGGACGAAATGGGATCTGGGGCTAGCGGGCGGCGCGGTGGTCGCCAACCCGATCCCGGCCGAAGCCGCACTGGATCCGGGAATGATCGCCCAGGCCATCGGAGAGGCTTTGGCTGAGGCCGCCGCCCAGCACATCACCGGCAAGGACGTGACCCCCTTCCTGTTGTCGATGATCGAGGCCGCCACCGGCGGCAAGAGCCTGGCGGCCAACCGTGAGCTGATCTACCACAACGCTCGGCTGGGCTCACGGTTGGCGGTCGAGCTGGCGGCCAAGCCACCGGCTCGCTGACCCAGGCCGCAGACCGGTTTTGACGACGGGCGGAGCCGCTGCCTGCCGGGGCGAATCACCGTCTCGTGCCGGAACGACCCAATCAGGCGCTGCTTTGCGCGTTCTCTGGTACGCCGCCGAGAGTACACCCCGGCGCCATCGTAAGGCTGGATCGCCATGGATTTCGACAACGACGTTTTCATCAGCTACGCCCACATCGACGACCAGTCCCTGGTCGAGGGTCAGAAAGGTTGGATCTCCAACCTCCATCGAGCGCTCGAGATTCGGGTGGGACAGCTGCTCGGCAAGCAGCCCCGCATCTGGCGCGATCCGAAGCTCCAGGGCAACGATTTCTTCGGTGATCAGCTGGTCGATCGGCTAGAGAAGGTCGGTTTGGTGGTCTCCATCCTCTCGCCGCGCTACGCCCGCTCGGAATGGTGCACCAAGGAAGTGGCGGAATTCTTCCGTGCATCCGAGAAAAGTGGTGGCTTCCGGGTGGGCAATAAGTCGCGGGTACTGAAGGTCATCAAGACGCCGTTGCCGCTCGAGGAGCATCCACCCGAGCTGCAGGAAACCTTGGGCTACGAGTTCTTCAGCGTCGACCCCGAGTCTGGCCGGCCGCGTGAGCTCGACCAGGGCCTGCGCTCCGAAGAGGTCAAGAAGTACTGGGCCAAGCTCGACGATCTCGCCTATGACATCGCCGAGCTGCTCAAGACCCTGGAGGCGAGCGAAGGTGCCGCCGCGCCGCCGCCGGCTGACAAAGGCAAGGTCTATCTGGCGGAGACCAGCTTCGACCTGAGGGAACAGCGCGACGAGGTCAAGCGTGACCTGCAGCGCCAGGGTTACACCGTGGTACCCGACAGCCAACCGCCGTTTGTCGGCCCGGACTTCGAAGACTTTGTGCAGCAACACCTCGAGGGCTGCCGGCTGTCGATCCATCTTGTCGGCAAGAGCTACGGCTTGGTTCCAGACGGTGCCACCGAGTCGATGGTCGAGATCCAGACCGAGCTCGCTATTCGCCATGGCGCTGGCCGCGACGTTTTCATGCAGCTGCTTTGGATTCCACCGGGGCAGGCGGTCGAGGACGAGCGCCAGAGCGAATTCATCGAGCGTCTGCAAACCGACACGCGAATCCACGCGAGCGGCGATCTGCTGGAGGTTCCACTGGTTGATTTCCAGACCTTCATGTACCGCAAGCTCGAGCCGGAGGAGGCCGAGGACCCAGAGGAGGCGCACGACGACACCGACCCTGGTCTCGAAGAGGACGATCTCAGGCGCGTCTACCTGATCTGCGATCAGCGAGATGTCGACGCGACCCTCGACCTCGAGGACCATCTTTTCGACCGTGGTCTGGAGGTCATCGTTCCGGTCTTTGACGACGACGAGACCCAGGCGCGGCTCGATCACGAGGAGAACCTGCGCGAATGCGACGCCGCATTGTTCTACTACGGGGAGGGGCATGAGATGTGGCTGCGACGTAAGCAACGCGAGCTGCAGAAGATTTTTGGCCTCGGGCGCAAGAAGCCCTTGCTCGCCAAGGCTATCTATGTCGCGCCGCCGGCCAATCCGCGCAAGAAGCGGCTGCGGACTCGCGAGGCCATGGTCCTGCGCCAGGACGAGGCCTTTGATCCGCAGATCGTCGAGCCTTTCATCACGGCGATCGAACAAGCTAGAAAGGGACAGGTTGGCTGATGAACGGCTCCGAACCCTTTAATCCATACCCCGGGCTGCGTAGCTTCGAGCCCGACGAAGATCACCTGTTCTTCGGTCGTGAAAAACAGATCGACGATTTACTCAAGCGGCTCCGCAAGAGCCGCTTTCTCTCGGTCGTCGGCAGTTCGGGCAGCGGCAAGTCGTCGGTCATCCGCTCCGGGCTGATCCCGGCCCTCTACAGCGGCATGATGACCCGGGCCGGCTCGGGCTGGCGGGTTGCCATCCTGCGGCCGGGGGACGATCCGATCGGTCATCTCGCCAAGGCGCTCAACGATTGGGACGTTCTGGGCCCGGAGGACGAAGACTCGGCGGAGATGAACCGGTCGCTGCTCGAGACCACTTTGCGCTCGAGCGCCGTCGGCCTGGCCGACGCGGTTCGCCAGTCGGGGATGCCGAGGCACGAGAACTTGCTGGTCGTCGTGGACCAGTTCGAGGAACTCTTTCGTTTCAAGCAGAGCACACAGAAGCAGGACTCGCGGCGCGAGGCGCTGACCTTCGTCAAGTTGCTGCTCGAAGGGACGAAGGTCGACGATGTCGCAGTCTACGTGGTGATCACTATGCGGTCCGACTTCATCGGCAACTGCATGGACTTTCCCAATCTACCCGAGGCGGTGAACGAGGGGCAGTACCTGATCCCCCGGATGACTCGCGACGAGCTGCGGGTGGCGATCACCGGACCGGCGGCGGTCGCCGGCGGCGAGATTTCGCCGCGTCTGGTACGAACACTGCTCAACGAAGTGGGGGACAATCCCGATCAGCTGCCGATCCTGCAGCATGCGCTGATGCGGACCTGGGATTACTGGGAGAACCATCACGACGACGGGCAAGCCGTCGATCTGGAAGACTACCGGGCGATCGGCACCATGCGCGAAGCCCTATCGCGCCACGCCGAAGAAGCCTACGGTGAGCTCGCCTCGAACCGCGAGCGCGACATCGCCGAGCGCTTGTTCAAGGCGCTGACCGACAAGGGCCCCCACGCGCGTGGCATCCGTCGACCTTGTCGGCTGGAAGAGGTCTGCGGCCAGGTCGGCGCCGAGGCGGACGAAGTCGTCGCGGTGGCCGAGCGATTTCGCCGCGCTGGCCGTTCGTTTCTGATGCCGCCGAGCGATGTCGATCTCGAAGCCGGCTCGGTGCTCGACATTTCACACGAGAGCTTGATGCGTGTGTGGACGCGACTCATCGATTGGTTGGACGAGGAAGGGCAATCGGCTCA
>JBCCGX010000234.1:0-10885 GCA_039029035.1 Acidobacteriota bacterium
CGCCCAGATCGTTGGCGTCGTCGCCGTCTGCGGGGTCACCGAATACCGCTGCTGCCTGCCCCATCGCCTCGGTGTCCACACAGGTCCCCAAGTACACCGTACTGCCTGGGTCGACCACGTGACTCGCCGCCGTCGCCGGATCGGTGGTGTCGTAGGAGTCTGGAGCGTCGCCGAGATCCAGGCCCTTGACAGTGACCTGGTAGTCCTCGACCTCGCCGTTCGGCGCAGCGCCGTCGAACGACAGACCACCGGTCGAGCTCACTCGGAACCGACTGTAAGTCGTGCCCGATGCAGTCGAGCACGGCGCCGTGTACATCAGCGCATCGCTTCCGCTCAGCGCCTCACTGGTGAAGATCTGTTCGCCGCTATCGGCGAAGTCGCCATCACCGTTGAAGTCGATCCAGCCGTCCAAGCGACCGCTGCCGGCCGATGTCACCGTCAGCTGGTTCGTCGTCGAGCACGCTACGATCATGGTGTCGAAGGTCAGACCGTCCTCGTCGCCCGCCACACAGGTGCCGAGGGTCGTGATCGGGGTGCCGAGATCGTTGACATCGTCACCGTCTGCCGGGTCGCCGAACATCGCGGCCGGCTGCCCCGAGAGCTCGCTGTCGACACAGGCGCCGAGGTAGATCCCGGCCGTGCTGTCCAGCGTGTGGCTTGGACTCGCCGTCGTCGTATAGCTGTCCGGTGCGTCGCCGAAGTCCTCGCCGAGATCCAAGGGCGTCAAGGTGGGATCCGTCGAGCTCATCGGGTCGTCCGGATCGTCGGTCGGTGTGGACGTGAGGTTGCTGCCAGTCACCGTACCCTGACAGGAAATCTGACTCACGCCGGCAGGGATCGGCGTGTTGACCGTCACATCGAATGTGATCGTCACCGAGCCGCCGCTACCAGCCAGCGTCCCGAGATCGACCGCCACCGCAGTATCTCCCGCTGTGTTGCCCGACGTCACTGTGCCTTGACTGGTCGCGACCGAACCCACCACCAAGGTGGTGTTGGCATCGACACTAGAGTTGAACATCACAAGGAGTCCATCAGGGGTGTCGCTGTTGTTGATGACCACCGTGTAGGTCAGAGTCTCTCCGGCGTCCAGGCGACCGTCCATGTCGCCGTCCACCAGAATCGCGTCAGTTTTGGACGCTGTGATCGTGGGACTCGACATGACGGGCGGATCGCCGCACAGCAGCTCGACGTCACCCAAACCGACGGCCTTGCCGAAGAAACCGTTGCCGTTGTTGGCTCCTGCGTAGAGCTCTTGCACCCTGACTTTGGTGCCGTCAGCGTTGTTCAGCCAGTAGATACCACCACTATCGAAGGCCTCAGGATCCATCGCCGACAAGACGACTTCAGAAGCTCCCGGCAAGAACGCCAACCCTCCGAAGCTGGTCTCGCGATGCTCCTCACCAGGGGCCAGAAACGACTCTTCGAAGTAGAACTCACCGCCACCCGGACCGGAGTTGGTACCCGCGCCACCGGTCGGCCCGATGCCGCCTACCAGCGCATCGCTTTCGAGCGTAAAGGTTCCTCCGCCGCCGGCCGAAGCTCGCAGAATGTCCCCGCCCGATACTGTGTAGTAGAAGGTCATGGTATTGCTGCCATCGGTACCATAGTTGCGGGCGCCGAACTGCATTGCCGTGCGGTCGGTGAAACCGAGCACCAACGAACCGTCATCGAGTATTTCCAGATCGCTCAAGATTGGCGATGGGTGCGAGAAGAAGAGCTCTCCGGCCGGCGTCGCGGCATTGATATCAGAGACCGAATCTCGCCACGGGTTCCAATCTGCGGAGAAACCCGGATAGGCGTCTTGACGGGTGAAATCGAGCGGCAGACTCAGCACCGACGTCCAGGTCAAACCGTCGAAGCTGTAGACGTGCGCCGACAGATCGGCTGCCGTCCCCGCCGGCATCTCTGCCGTGCAGACCAGACCGGCAAACAGTGTGCTGCCGTCGACCTTCAAGGCCCACGGTCGCGCGACGCCGTTGACGCAGCCAGCGGCGGGAAACGCAGGCAAAGCGGTCGGAGCTGACCCAGGACTCGCGGTGTCGACCGCGTAGACCCGTCCGTCGAGAAGATTGGTGACGTACAACGTTCCGCCATCAGCGCTCAGGTCGATATCTCCCAGACCCGCTTTGCCGACCAGCGAGAACGCTGCCGCATCGTGACTAGGCTGATCCGGCATCGGCGACAAGCCACGCGCAACGTTGGTTCCGATCGCTCCGACCGAGACGTGGGCGGCCACGTCATGAAAAAAGATCGGTGCCGCACTCGGTGGCGACGACACGTAGATCGCCCCCAAACCATTGGCAGCTCCCGACGGACCGAGCCCGGTATGCCTCCGGACCACGGCGCTGCTGAAGAGTCGGTCGTTGGCGACGTCGTAGGCCAATCCCCAGACCGAGCCTGTTTGGCTGGCGGTCGCCAACAGCGTCTTGCTGGTGCCGTTATAGTCGAATTCTACCAGTGAGTCTATCGCTCCGGCGGCCGAGCCCATGGGAAGCGGATCTCCGTTGGCGAAACAGGTCGTTGCCAGGGGTGGATTAGCAGAACAAACGGGCCCTTGTGCTTCGAGCTGACGACCCGCCACCACACCGAACCAGAGCCAGAAAATCACTGTAAAGCCGCGCACGAATCTCTCAGTAGTATTCATCGATCTCTCCGCCTGTTCCGAGTTGCTGACACCGCCCAGCGCCCCCGAAGGGCCGGTTAGCAAGACCCTGTTGCGAGGTTGCCGGGTACGGTCAGTTCCAGCTATCTCTATGACTAGTCTCAAGGCAATGTGGCAGAGCGTACGGCCTCGAGTTGACATTCCCCATGACGTTTCTGGCCCGGCTCGCAGGGATTGCGGCAAAGCCCTCTTTCCGCTTGCGGGCGGCTTCGGCATGTTGGTCGACGAGTTCGGGAGACAGTGGACGTTGGCGCTCGAGTAGGTCTGGGCGCGGTAGGTCGCCGGACTCGAAGTTGTTTTTGGCAGCAGGCCTCGACAGGCCTCCAGGGCTGCTTCTCAGTCTCGCGCCGACCGCCAGCCGGTCGTCGTTTGGAGGCCCAGCCTCGACCGGGCTCCATTACCTTTCGGCTATCATCTTCGATGAATGAGCAAGCCAGACGAGGCCGACATCACGGCGCTCTTGATCGCCTGGAGCCACGGCGATGCCACCGTTCTCGAACCCCTCATGGAGCGGGTCTACGAGCGCCTCCACCGTCTGGCTGGCCGCTTCATGAACCAGGAGCGGGACGAGCACACCCTGCAGACGACGGAGCTGGTGAATGAAGCGTACCTGCGCCTGGTGCGCCAAGACCGGGTGCAATGGCGTGATCAGGCGCATTTCTTTGCTATCGCCGGCCACGTCATGCGGCGTATCTTGGTCGACCACGCCCGGCGGCTGGCGAAGGTCAAGCGTGGCGGCAACGCTCAGAAGCTGCCTCTCGACGCGCTCGCCTGCATGACGGAGGAACGGGCGCCTGAGCTCCTGGCACTCGATGATTCGCTGAAGACTTTGGCGGCGAACGATGCCGAGCTGGCCCGTATCGTCGAGCTGAAGTACTTCGGTGGCCTGGTCAAGGAAGAGATTGCCGAGGTGATGGGCCTTTCGCCGGCCACCGTCACCCGCCGCTACCGAGTAGCCCGCTCGTGGCTCTACCTTTACATCGCCGAGGGCGAGACAGCCGCGGATTTGCGATGACGCGCTGGCGCCAGGTCAACACGGTTTTCGAGCAGGCCCTGGCGCTGGCCGACGATCAGCGGGACGCCTTCCTGGAGACGGCCGCCGGGGATGATCTCGATCTCGAGCGTATGGTGCGTGCGCTCCTGGCAGCGGATCGGTCGGCGGGGTGTTTCTTGCAAGACACATCGGAGGACGCGTCAGCATACGCCGGCTCTGCCGTTGCCTCGGAGCTGAAGCGGCCTGAAGCTCGCCACATCGGACCCTATCGGCTCTTGCGCCCCATCGGACAGGGCGGCATGAGCACGGTCTACCTGGCACAGCGCCACGACGGGTTCAAGCGAGAGGTGGCGCTGAAACTCATCCGCCGCGATATGGAGAGCGACGAGGCGGAGCGTCGCCTGCGCAGCGAGCGCGAGATTCTCGCCCATCTCGATCACCCCTACATCGCCCGGCTCTACGACGGTGGCACCACGGAAGAGGGGCGTCCCTACTTTGTGATGGAGCACGTCGAGGGCGAGCGGATCGATAGCTTTTGTGACCAGCAACAGTTGACTCTCGAGGGGCGCCTGAGGCTGTTTCTGAAGATTCTCGAGGCGGTGCACTACGCGCATCAAAACCTCATCGTTCACCGCGACCTCAAGCCGTCGAACATCCTGGTGACCGCCGGCGGCAACCCCAAGCTGCTCGATTTCGGCATTTCCAAGGTCCTCAATGCCAAGCTGGCGGCTGGCGATGGAGGAGAGGCAGTTGTCCCATGGATGCGACTGCTGACCCCGAGCTACGCCAGCCCAGAACAGATCCGAGGCGCTTCGATCACTACCGCCAGCGACATCTACTCGCTCGGCGTTCTGCTCTGCAAGCTGCTGGTAGGCTCAGTGCCCCATCACTTCGAGCAGTGGACGCCACAGGAAGTGGAACAGGCGCTGAGCGAGAGTCCACCCCCGAAACCGAGCGTCATCGTCGCCGCCGCGCCCGAGACCTCGTCCGAGTTGATCGCCCGCGCCCGCCGGACAACGGCGGCACGGCTCCGCGCTCAGCTCGAAGGCGATCTCGACGCCATCGTCACCAGGGCGATCCAGCCAGCACCTCAGCGGCGGTACGATTCGGTGGAGCGACTCGCCGAGGATGTCAAGAGCCACTTGGAAGGTTATCCGGTGCTCGCCCACCCGGACACCTTCGTGTACCGGACCGGCAAGCGCTTGCGGCGTCATGCCAAGACCGCTGCAGGTGGTACGGTGTTGGCCGCCACGTTGGCGATCCTCGTCGGCCTCCTGGCGACGCAGAACCTTCGTCTCACCGAGGAGCGGGAAAAGGTCCGGCAGCAGCGCGACGTGACCGACCAGGTGCTGGCGTTCACGGAGCGGATTCTCGGACACGCCGATCCCAGGGCCGGCCAAGGCGTGCCATGGACCGTCGCGAAGGCCTTGCGCCGGAGCGATCCTCTGATCGCGGACGAGCTGGCGGACTCGCCGCGGATCCGGTCGCAGCTGCACGGCACAGTGGGTCGAATCTTCCGTGGTCTCGGCGAGTCCAAGGCGGCGATCGATCACCTCGAGCAGGCCTTGGCCATCCGGCAGCGGCTCGATGGCGCATCGAGCCTAGGAACGGCCCAAGCCCTGAGCGACCTGGCGGAGGCCTGGGTCGCTGCGGGTGATTTTGCCCAAGGCGAGGCGTTGGCTTTGCAGTCGGTCGCGCTCTATCGTGAACGCGCAGGCTCGCCGGACCCCGGTTTCGTTGCGGCCCTCAATACTTACGTTTACGCCCTTTGTGCCGAGGGCGATTTCGGCTCGGCGGACGATGCATCGGCGGAGGCCCTGGATCTGGCCCGGCAGGTGGTCGGCGCGCGCGATCCCGAGCTGACACGGGCGATGCACAATCGTGCCCGCCTGCTCAGCCAGAAGGACGATGTCGAAGGCGCCGAAGAGCTCTACCGCGAGGTGCTGGCCATCCGCCGGACCACCCTCGAAGAACCCCACCCCTCGATCGCCTCGACCCAAGTGAACCTGGCTTCGATCCTGGAACGACAGGGCAAGCACACCGAAGCAGCGCCCCTCTATCAGCTCGCCCTCCAGCAGCAGCGCCTACTGTTCGGTGAACGCCACCCAGACCTGGCGCCGACGCTGAACAACTTGGCGGTTCTCCACCAGACTCTCGGCCAATGGGCGAAGGCCGAGGCGGCGTATCGGCAGGCGATCGACCTCTTTCCGGAGGGCGATATCCACCATCTGCGTTTCCGCACCGAGCTCGCCTCGCTACTTGCCCGGACCGGAAGAGGAGAAGCCGCGGAGGCGCTCTTGCGCCAGGAGTTGGACGACTGGCGGCTCAAGCTCCCGCCCGGCAATACGTTGATCGCTTGGGCGGAGAATACTTTGGGCGCTGTGCTGAGTGAGCAACTTCGACTCGAAGAGGCCGAGCCGCTCTTGACCCGCAGCCTCCCGCTGATCCGGGAGCGCCGCGGTCCCAACGACGCCTACACCCGAAAGGCCGAGCGGCGCTTGGCTCGACTGCACGAGCTCTCAGAAGCTCGAGCCCAGTTGCCACGGGACTGAGCCCGCTGGCGCCGCGCGCGACATTGCCCTCGGGCGCAGCAACGTCGGCCCCATCTTTTTTCCACTCCGTGATCCGAAACGGCGACCTTCGGCGCGTATCGGATCAAATTCCGACAGACCCGCGATCGGCTGGGACCGGCGTGGGGCACCCTGAATCTGCAGGAGGTTCTCGATGAAGAAGCGCAAGAGACTCGTCTGGATCGTGCTGCTGGCGGCAGCGTGGGCTTGGAGCATCCCCCCGGCGCCGCAGGTGCAGCTGACGGCCAGTCCGCTCCCCAACATGGTTTGGACACCGACCGCAAACTGGCTGGGCTGTGATCAGAGCAGCGCGACGCCGGAATGTGCCGAGTACGCAACGCCGACCGGCGGCCTGATCATGATGACCTGCTGTGTGCCGCGCAGCGCGTTGGGCACCTCCGATATGTCCGCCTGCGCCGACAGTGGTGCCGGCCGCGGACGAACCGAGCTTTGAGCCATCCCTACCTTCAACATCCGAGAAAGGAAACTCTGTCATGCTGCAACGTTTTTCGATCGCCCGTTCGATCCTCGTCGTCCTCGTCCTGGGCACCCTCTTGCCGGCGGCCGCCGTCCCCGCCTCGCTGAGCGAGCCAATGTCCGAGACCCTATTGCTGGCGTGGATGACG
Source organism: Acidobacteriota bacterium (assembly GCA_039029035.1). GTDB lineage: Bacteria > Acidobacteriota > Thermoanaerobaculia > Multivoradales > J023 > JAAELT01. The sequence continues at coordinate 6,853 of JBCCGX010000234.1, forward strand.
CCTGATGCCGCCGCCCCCTCGCTGGCCGTACCCACACCGAAGCTCTCCTGTGGTTACAGCGCTGACGCGATCTTCGAGCCGGCGCCGTTCAGGGCGTCCTGCACCGACCAATGTCGGGCGCTCTACTTCAGCTGCCTCGACGATTGCGACGCCGCGCCGTTCCCCGGCTGCTACAACTTCTGCCGCTTCGACGTTCTGTACCCCTGCTACAAATCGTGTTTCTAAGCTCGTCGAGCCGTGGGCCAGAAAGCCCATGGACGACCCCGTGGCGGCCTGCCCCGGTGGCAGTCCGCCGAGCAGATCCACCGAAACCAGGAGGTTCGTATGATCAGGAAGATTGCTATCACCCTCGTCCTTTCCCTCCTCGCCGTTAGCTTCGCTCTGCCGGCCACCGCGGCGCCGTGTTGTCAAGACTGCGACGACGACGATTTTTCCTGCCTTCGCTGGTGCGTCTACTGTTTAGACAGCGAGGCCTTGCTCGACCTCGATTGGCAGGACGCCGAACCGCTGTCTTCGACCCCGGCCGACGATCTTTGCGTCGAACTTGTCACCAGCGACCTCGAGTCGCCGGTCACGAGCGCTGAGGACGAGAGCTCAGTGGGCTGAGTACGAGACCGAGCGGAGCGTTGACGCGCTCCCGCCGGAGTAGAGTGGAGGCACTGGCGGTTGCCAGTGCCTCTTTCTATTTGAAGTCTCGCAAGCTGCCGGTGGCTCCCGTGCCCAGACCTTTCGGGTGCCGTTGACGACCCCGGCACAGGTCCGCTCCCAGGAAACCGCAGAGATCGGCGGGGGATACTCGATCGTCGGCTGGCACTATCAGATGCGAGTGCAGCTCGGCGGTCACTCGTCGGGGGTCATGACGACACAGATCAGGGCAAGCAAGGCCGGCAGCCCTTGGGTCAACAAAATCGACGTCTTCGCCGTCAGCCCGCCGAAGAGGCCCGCGGCAACCACACAGCTGAGAAAGAACAGTTTGAAGTCTCTCTTGCCAGACCAGAGACCCCAGATCAGTCCGGCGGCCAGGAATCCATTGTAGAGCCCCTGGTTCATCGCCAAGGTGGCCGAGGAGGCCGAGACCTCGGGCGTCATGGAGAAAATCTTGCGACCCACCGGATGGTCCCAATAGAACATCTCGAGGACCAGAATGCCGAGATGGGACAGGGCGACGAATCCGGTCAGCAAATTGGCAACATACTGCAAAGAGCTTCTCCTCTTTTATCTTCAGTATCGAACGGTTGAAGCTGTGGAGCCTTCCTTGACAGGCAGCTAGCAGGAGGATTCTGCCCTCGTTGGCGCCTCAGCAGACCTCTATTGTAGAGCTTGCCGGAACGATTCGACGGGAAAGCCCGTCGACCGGCGCTTTTTGCCTTCGGGCGTGTTCCCTGGCCTGGAGTCGGCGCTCGGCGAAGTTGTGGAGGTCTCGACAGTTGGGGCCGTTGGAGGTCGCCTCTCTGGACAGTCGGCACGAACCTTCGGCGCGAACAGGTGCGGCTTGTGTCGCACTTTCTGCGCCGATGTCGCTAGACCTGGTGACAGCCAAGTCCGGATCCGTGGTCCCGCCTTGAGCTCGCAGCCAACTGCCTCAGACCACCTGACCAAGGAGCTTCTTCATGAGCCGATGCCCGATGCCTGCCCGTTGCCACCATGCCTTCTTTTCCTGGGTCAGACCTCACCGGCGTTTGGCTCGAAAGCCTCTGGAAGGCGAACCCATGACCGGGCGAGCTCAGACTCGCGCCGGTGGCAAAGAGAGAGACATGCAACAGGTCGCTTGTTGTTGGCTAGTCCTTCTTCTCGCGATACCGGTGGCCGTACATCCTGTCCCGATGACGGTCGAAGGAGATCCGTTCACGCTCGTCGCAACAAGCTCCGGCCCCCAACTGTTCGGGCTGGCAGCCGATGAACAGGGACGCATTTACATAGGCAACAACTCGAACGACACGATCGGCATTGCCGTTCAGCTCTTTGATCCGGCACTCTTCTCCGGCGAGCCAGTCACTCTGCAGGACCTCGGACCGGCCGCCGGCGATGCCGACGGCATAGCCTTCAGTGCAGGCTTCATCTATGTGGCAGACCGGGACGAAGGGATCCGCAAGCTAGATGTCTCGAACGGCAGCTCCAGTCTCTTCATGGCAGGCCAGGCCATCAATGCGACTGGATCTCCCATCGTGGTCCGGCCACAAGATGGGCATTTGTTCGTTGGTCTTGGCGGGTTGTCAGGTGTGCTACGCATCGATGAATACGACCCTTCCGGGACCTTCGTGAAGAGCCACGCCACTGGAACCGATGTCGAGACCATGATCTTCGAACCTGCATCGGGTCTGATCTTCTATGCCGCATTTGGCTCGACGGTGCGGTCTCTCGATCCGGCCACGGGCGAGGATCGGCTGGTCGGAACCTCGACGGGTGTGATCGACGGAGGGCTGGCCTTTGATGAGACTTCGGGGCGTCTCTTCGTCGGAACGGCGAACGGGATGAACTCCGGAAGGGTCGAAACGATGCATCCTGTCACGGGTACGGTACGGCCATTCGCCTCGGGTTTCAATGGTTCACTGGGCATTCTACGAGCACCGGCGACCGGCGATCTTTTTTTCCTAGAACAAAACCGGCTCTACAGGCTCGATTCGATGAAGATAGTGGAGCGAGTGGAGTTGCCAGGTTCGGTGCTCTTCGACCTCGACAGCGACCGTCTGAAGCCGGAGGCGATGACAGCCCTCGACCAGGTGCTCTTGCGGATCCGTTCGAAACATGAGGCACACGTCACGGTGGAAGGCCACACGGACAACCAAGGCACAGATCAATACAACCAGAGTCTCTCTCGCCGGCGTGCGCAGAGCGTTGCCGACTATCTCGTTGCACAAGGACTTGCGCGACACGCCATCGAGATTCGTGGTTATGGCGAATCTCAACCCGTGGCTTCCAATGACACAGCGGACGGGCGCCGGAAGAATCGCCGCGTAGAAATCCTTTTTCGAAGCTCGGAGCCATGAGGTGGTGGGCTGGTGTAAAGCTCAGGAGTGATGCGAGGAACAACCGAAGGGTGATGTCAGATGGGGATTTCTCCAAGACACAGACGGAAGATCGTGGTATCCGACGAGGAGTTTTTCTGGTCCGTGTATCCCGACGAAAACTGGGCGTATGCAGTGGAACTCTGTGAGAGCGATCGCGTGTTGACCGTCTTGACCCTCGACCGTGGCTTCGTCTTGCACTACTACTTCGACCGAGCGTTGAGGAATTCAAACTCGGGCGACGAGGAGAGCCTCGTCATCTCGGGCCCGCGGTGCCGTGCGCCTTCTCACTCTCCTTACCGCATCGAGCCGCCGCACTGGGGCGTCGGTGTTTCAACGGTCACCCCTTCATTCGTGCGGCGAATGATCGAGTGGCTTCTCGATGAACATCTTTCTTCAGCGGGTCGACACGAGTGAGGCTTCGAAGCGTCCTGGTCGCCCGCAACCAACCCAACAAAGCCTCGCGATCGCTACTAGAAACAGTCAACTTTGTAGCTGCTCTCGGCATGCATCGTTTTCGCGTACCTCAGCATGCCACGCACTTCCGCTCGCCGCGTTGAGTCGATTGGATCGCTCTTGGGGTTTCTAGCAAGGGAACTGCGCTGTAAGGAGCGATGGACTCGGATGGCGAAAGCTTCAAGCGCGTCGGGCGGCCGCACTCGTCGCCTGAGAAGGGTGAGAGCTTCAAGGAGGCCGTTTATCCGGCGGAGCTCGAGTACCTCGAGAAGCGCTGGAAGGAAGGCAGCGGGAGCGACGCCTCGAAGGGGGACTCCCGCACCGCGCAAAGCCCTACGCCGACGGTAGACAACAACTTGGTCGGGCTGGCCTTCTCCGGCGGCGGCCTGCGGTCGGCTTGCTTCAATCTGGGCGTCGCCCAGGGGCTCGAAAAGCGGGGTGTCTTGCGCCACGTCGACTACCTCTCCGCTGTCGGAGGGGGCGCCTACGTCGCCAGCAGCCTGGTCGCAGCAACGCGCCGCGAAGGGGCCTTCCCCTTCGCCGGGCCGCGCTCGGAGTCGAACCTGGAACAG
>JBCCGX010000235.1:0-10874 GCA_039029035.1 Acidobacteriota bacterium
CCCAGCACCTCCAGGTGGGTGGAGAGGCCGGTTTGCTGGGAGCGCGCGACGAGCTCGCCCAAGGATTCCTGCAGGCTGCGGCCCTCGAGCGGCGTGGCCCGTAGGCTGGCCACCGAGTGTCGGATCTCGTCCAGCCCCTGCTGGGTCAATCCCTGGGCTTTGTCCAAGGCGTCGCGGCACTTGGCCGGATCGCGCTCGAGCATCGTCTTGGCGGCTTCGAGCTGCACGTGGACGACGGTGAGGTAGTGCCCCACGCTGTCGTGGATCTCGCGCGCCAGGCGGCTGCGTTCGCGCTCGGCCGCCAGCTCCTCTGCCTTGACGGCGAAGTCTGCCAGCTGAGTGTTGGCCGCCAGCAACTGCTGGCTGAGGCTTTGGCTCTTCTCTCGCGCGATGGCCTCGCGCCGTGCGATGTCGGTGAACAGCAGTACGAAGATCACGGCGGTAAAGACCCCGAGCACGGCACCCGGCACGGCACGCCAACCGGCCAGGGCGTGGATGTGGGCGGCAATGATGGAGAGACTCGCCAGCACGATCAGGGCCGCCCCCCACGGCTGGAGGAAGATACGCCCCTGGGCGATCAACGGCATGAGCATGAGCCATTGCATGCTGTAGATGCCCTCGCCGGCGAGGATCGCTGCCAGGACCCCGGCCAGGGCGAGCTGGACACTGAAGTAGGCCCAGAGCTGTGGCCGGGTCGGCTCGGCCCACCGATCTTCTCCGAAGACGATACTGAGCAGCGTGTAGACGCCGCCCAAGAGACCGACGAGGGCGAGGAGGCCGGCCGAAGGGCGTGTGTTGGCCAGGGTCACCCCGAGGCCGATGAAGACCACCAGGGCGACCACATAGCGCCCGTAGTGCGGCTCGGAGGGCTTTTCGGGGATCAACCGATTGTCTTCGAGCGCCAAGATTGAGACCTCAGGGAAGATCGCCGGCGGCCGCCGCTGCGGCGCCCTTGGGCGGCAGGTCACCGAACTTGCGGCGGTAGTAGCGCTCCCACAAGCTTCCGGCAGGGATACCGATGGCGGCCGGCAGGAGCCACGGTAGCATACCGGTGAAGCCGCTCAGGTGGAGGTCGAAGAGCCGCGCCGCGCCGAAGACGGCGAAGGCGGTGTGGAAGGCGACGCCGGCCCCCAAGGTGGCCCCCATGTGGGCGTAGAACCAGGCACGGGTCGACGGATCGGTGCCGCGGATGTAGCGCAGGATCCCCCAGCCGACGCTCAAGCCGATCGGCGACATGGCGATGAGCAGGATCGAGCGGTCGGTCGGCTGGAGCAGGGCGAAGGCGATCAGCCCCAGGCTAGCGGCGATAGCGGCGTACGCCAGACTGCGATCGAGCGGCTGGTCGAGGAGGGTGGGATCACGCTTGGGACCGAGGACCCGCATGGCGTGGTGCAGGGTGACGAAGGTGACCACCGCCAGATAGGCGAGCATGGCGAGGAAGGCCAGGTTGGCGCGATTCTGCTCCACGATGCCGGTGGCGAAGATCATCCAGGTGTGCACGCCGCAGGAAACGAAGGCGGAGGCCGTGACGCCGTAGCCGCACCAGACGAAGACCTTGCCGACGCGGCGGTGGATGGTGCCGCCTTTGCGGGCGAAGACCGGAAACCAGAAAGCGATGAGACCGGTGAAGCCGAGGATGACGTGTGTCCAGCGAAGAACGTCGCGCAGTATCTCCATGACGAGGACCCCTAGTTGACCAGTTCGGCGGGCGTCGCTGGCTCACCCAGCGGCCTCCCAGGATCCAGTCTCTCGCCCTGGGGGTCATGGGCACAGGTGCCGGAGGTCACTTCAGAGGTCACGTCGTTGGGGTGACATCACCGAGGCAGCGGACGGTTGTTGCCACCGGCCTGTCGCCTGGGATTTGAATTCCCAGGCGACGTTCTCCTGTCCCGCAGGGACAGTGGCCCCAGCGGGGCCACAGGCCGTAGCCCGGGATTTGAATCCCGGGTGCGGCAGCCCTGGGTGCCCACTTAGCGGCGAGACGCTGCTACGGGATCGACGACGACCAGGCCGAGGTGTTGCCGGACTCGAATCCGTCGCCGAAGACGAAGCCGCCGACGCATTCGGAGCCGGAGAAGATCCGCGGGTCGTCGACCCACCAGCCGACGTCGTCGACCGAAGCGTCGCAGCCCATGCGCCAGCGGAAGCGCACCGACTCGCCGTTGAAGTCCGCCAGGTCGACGATCACCTCTTGGAAGCCACTGCTGTCGCCGTGCCAGGCCTGGCGCCCGCCGAGCGGATTGAGGCTGGTGTTGAGGGCGGCGGTGTAGCCGCCGGCGAGGAAGCGATCGGCGTTGGCCGGCACCCCGGCGCCGTCGCCGTCGAGGATGTCGAACCAGGTGGTGCCACCGTCGGTCGAGTATTCGAGCACGCCACCGTCCCAGTTGAGCTCGGTGTCGAAGTGGTGCCAGAAGGTCAGCACGGACCCGGGACCGACGGCGATCGAGGCGCTGTTCTCGACCCGCTGATCCTTCACGTCGTCCTCGTCGGCAGTGAACCAGGAGTGGGTCGGGGAGTGGCTGTCGGTGTCGACGATCGCCCACACCGCAGTGCCGGTGTCGTCGTCGCCGGTGGTCAGGGTCCAGTTGCCGGCGCCGGACTCGATGTCGTCGCCGAAGACCTCGTTCTCCGGTCCGGCTGCGGCAGCCGATTGCTCGGCCGTGTTGTTGTCACTGTTGCCGCCGGCGCACGGCCCCGAGCCGTTGCCCGATTGGTCCTCGGCCCGTACTACGTAGTAGTAATCGGTACCGAAGTCGACCGTCGTATCCTGGTAGGTGGTGGCGCCGACACAGGTGGCGAGGGGCTCGGTGGCGTCGGGATCGAAGCCGGGTGTGGTCGACCGCCAGATGTTGTAGACCACCGAGGCGCCGCAACTGGCGGCGGCGGCGCTCCAATCGAGATCGAGGGCGCAGGAGGCGGAGCCGGAGTTGGTCGCCGTCTCCAGGCCGTCGAAGGTCGGAGCCAAGGTGCAGAGACCGGTAGCGTCGGCCTGGGTGCAGCCCGAGTCCATCGACTCACAGCCCTCCGATTGGTCGAAGGCCCGAACCACGTAGGAGTAGGTGATGCCGCCCGAGACCGTGGTGTCGGAGTAGGAGGTGCCGGCCACGCCGGTGGCGATCTCCTCGTAGCTGCCCTGAGGGCAGCCACCGATGGCGCGGAAGATGTTGTAGCTGTCGGCGCCGGCACTGCCGGTCCACGATAGGTCGATACGGTTGTTACCGTTGGGGGTGGCGCTCAGGCCGGTCGGCGCGTCGGGCGGATCGCACACCGCGCAGCCCGGCAGGTTGCCCCCGAGGTCGGCGATCACTGCCTGGATCGGCACACCGCGGTTGGGATCGTCGGGCGGCGCCGAGCCGTTGGTGCAAGAACCAGCGCCGCGGCAGTGGTGCAGGGCGATCACCCGATGATCGGCATAGCCCAGCACCGGCGAGCCGGAGGAGCCACCCTGGGTGTCAGCCCAATAGCCGACGTCGCCTTCGGGGGGCGCGCCGCTGCAGGCGACTTCGTCGACACTGATGACGCTGGCGAACGGCGGGTTGGGCTCCAGCGGATAGGACGACTGCACCGACAAATGCTTGCCCCAGCCCGCCGGGTGGTGGACGATGTACATCCGCTCACCCACCACCGGGCCGGTGTCGCGCAGTTGCAGGAAGCCGTAGGTGTCGTTCAGGTTGGTGCCGCCGCCGATCGAGGTGTCGGGGATCACCAAGGCGTAATCGAGCGGTGCGTCGAATTGCACCATGGTGCCGCCGCTCGCTTCGATGGTGCCGGGGCAGGCCAGGGGCGATTGGCAGTTGGTGGCGCAGTCGGCACCTTCCGCCATCCACTCGAAGTCGATGTCATTGAGCTGCGCCTGCGAACCGATGCAATGCTCATTGGTCATCACGTGGCCGTCGCAGCCGATCAGCCAACCGGTGCACCAGGAGGAGCCGTTGAGCAGCAGCCGGACCACCGCCCGCGCCCGGTCATAAATCTGCGGCTCGCTGGTCTGGTAGCACTTGGCTTCCTCAGAATCGTTGGCGGTGCAGATCGAGTCGATCTCTTCCGGCAGCTCGGGCAAATTCATCTTCTCGCCCAGTCCGGCATCCCAGAAAGTGCGGATCTCGTCCATGCTGTAGCCGCGGCCGTAGCGGTCGATCTTGTAGCCGAACAGCGGTTGCGGATTTTGCGACCAGAGCTCGATGATCGCCGTATCGCCCTTGATGTGCACGGCGAAGAAACCGTTCTCGGACAGGCCGAGGTTGGCCTTGCCGAGGCCGGTATAGGTCCAGGTCTGGGCACCGTCCCGGGAGCGCACTACCACCCGGTCGCCCGGCGCCAGCTGGAAGCGCTCGAAGTGCGGCGCGATGTAGGTCGCATCGGGGAAGTAGATCTCGTCGCTCCACACCAGCTTGGCGGCCGTGCCGTCGCCGGCGGGGTAGGGATGCGGTGTTTCGATCCCTGCGTCGACGTGCTCGCCGACAGTGACGGGCTGGGCCGAGAGCGGCGCAGTCCAGGCGAGAAAAAGAGCAACGGTCACGACGAGATAGCGCATAGCGATCCTCTCGGTCTGAGGTCCACGGAGACCTCTGGGAAATGTTGGAGCCCGGGGGCGAATACGGATTGCTCTGAGTGTAGCGAAGCTCGCCTCGAACGGACAAGCTCAGCCTCCGCAGCGCTTGCAGCGGGAGTCAGAGCCGCGCGCCGCGCGCCGGGCTGACGCAGTCCAGGATCTCGTCGAATCGTGGGTCGCCGCGTAAGGCATCGAAGCGCGGGTCGACGTCGAGGAACGACAGCATCCAACCCGATCGGCTGCGGCAAGCCTCGATCAAACCCTCGATCGCGCGCTCGTTCTCGCCCAGCTGAACATAGGACACGGAGGACTCCGCCGGGCTGACCGGCCGGGCTCGCGGATGGTCGTGCAGCTCTCCCAGACGCCACCGCCAGTAGTCTTCGAGGCTCTCGATCGGTGCGCGTGGGGGCTGGCTGTGGTGTGAGGCGACCAGCGCGGCAACTTCGGCCCGGGCCTGCTGTAGGGCGAGCTTGCGATCGCCGTCGGCGAGGGCGGCGGCGATCAGCCAGCGGTAAGCACAGGGGAACTGTGGATCGAGCTCGATCACTTGCCGGGCGTGGCGGATCGCTTCCTTGTAGCGCCGGGCGTAAAAATAGAGCAGCGCACGATCCGCGCCCACATCGAGGGAGACCGGGTCGAGCCGTCTCGCCGTCTCGATCGCGGCGACGGCCTCGTCGTGGCGCCCCTGAGCACTGAGCAGGTAGGCGTTGAGCTGGTGCGCCGTGGGCAGCTGCGGCTCCTGGGCGATCGCTCGCAGTACGTGCGCCTCGGCGGCGTCCCACTGGAAACGGTTGAAGCTCGAGAAGGCGAGTAGGGCTCGGGCTCGCGACTGCTGGGGGTCGAGCTCGAGGGCGCGGTGGGCGAGGGCCTCGGCCTCGGCCTGATCGGTCGTGCTGGCCGCCAGGTGAACGCGGACCCAGGCCAGGCGCGAGTAGGCGTCGGCGGTGCCCGGCGCCAGCTCCAGGGTGCGCTCGAACGCGCGCCGCGCGGCGGCCAGGGAGCGGGGATCCGGCGCCCCCCAGACCGTCTGCTCCGCCAAGTACCGGGCTTCGAGGTAGGCCTCGTAGGCCTCGGGGGACAGGTCGGGCAGGGGTGGATGGTGGCCCTGAGTGGATCGACTCGCGGCCGCGGCGAGGATCGGCGGTAAGGCTGCCGTCGCCACCTCGTTGGCCACTTCGGCCTGCCAAGTGAGCAAATCCTTGGGATCGGTTTCGTAGGTGTTGGCCCACACATGGCTTTGGTCCGCGGCGCGGATCAGCTGGGCAGTGATGCGCAGCCGCTCGCCGCGACCGGGCTCGGACCTGTCCCGATCGGTACTGCGTCGCACGCTGCCCTCGAGAACAAAGTCGACTCCGAGCTCGGCACTGATCTGATCGATCGGCTTGTCGCTGCCGCGGTAGGTCATGGCGGAGGTGCTGGCGATCAGGCCGAGTCGGTCGCCGTGGCGGCGCGCCAGGCGGGTGGTGAGCTCCTGGGCCAGCCCGGCGCCGAGGATCGCGTCGTCACCGGCAGGGCTCAGGTCGACGAACGGCAGCACCACCAGCCGCGGCGGGGCGTCGATCGGCGGGGCGCCAGCGGGCCGCAACAAGGCTCCAGCCATAAACAACCCGAGGCCGAGGGCGATCGCGCCCCACGCTAGCCGACGGACTGGCGACCGGACCTGAGGTGACATCGGGACCTTGGCCTGGTCGACGACGCGTACCGGGGCAAGGAAGCGGTAGCCGCGTCGTGGCACAGTGGCGATGTAAGTCGGCGCCTCGGCGCTGTCGCCGAGGGCGCGGCGGATGTGCTTCAGGCAGTAGTTGAGGCCCTGATCGAAGTCGACTTCGACCTCGTCGCCCCAGACGTGTGCCCGAAGCTGCTCGCGGAGCACCAAGTTGCCGGCGTGGTCGAGTAGCAGTTCGAGAACCTTGGCGGGCTGCGGTTGCAGGGGGACCAGTTGCCCGTCACGCCACAGCTCGGTGGTCTCGGGGCAGTACTCGAAGTCGCCGAAGCGCGACCGTCGATGGGGTTCGCCAGGGCGGCTTCCGTCATCCCTATGCTTGCTGCTGACCATGGCTGGAATTACGCGGGAGGGAGGCCTGAGTTTTACCTGAGGGGCAGAATTCAGCCACAACTCCCGCCCGGTTCATGGCCTCGCAGGCCACCCCTGGGTACGGTTTCGACGCCGCTTCCGCGGCTGGAATCAACACGATGGAGGTCGGTCGATGTCGAGACTGTTTCGGATACCGAAGACGGCTTGGAGGTTGAAGAAGACAAGGCGTGCCCTGGGTGTTATTGGGCTCGTCGCGTTGGCGTTCCAGCCAGCCCCCGCGGTTGGCGAGATCAAAGGTCTGGGGCGGCTCGAGTTCGCCAATTCCGGTGCCGCAGAAGCCCAAGAAGCCTTCATCCGCGGCGTGCTCCTGCTGCACAGCTTCGAGTATGCCGATGCCCGGGAGGCCTTCCGCCAGGCGCAGGCGATCGATCCCAGCTTCGCCTTGGCCTGGTGGGGCGAAGCCATGTGTCACAACTTCCCCCTCTGGCGCAGCCAGGATCTCGAAGGCGCCCGCGACGTCCTGGTACGCTTCGCTCCGACCCGAGAGGCGCGACTCGCCAAAGCGCAGACCGAGCGTGAGAAGGGGTATCTGCAGGCGGTGGAGATCCTATTCGGCGACGGCGACAAGGTACGGCGCGACGCGGCCTACAGCGAAGCGATGCGTCGCCTCTACGAGCGCTACCCCGAGGATCTCGAAGCGGCCAGCTTCTACGCCCTCTCGATCCTCGGCACCCGTGGCGGCGAACGAGACTTCGCCACCTACATGCGAGCCGGCGCCATCGTCGAGGAGGTGTTCGACGCCAATCCCCGGCATCCCGGCGCGGCGCACTACCTCATCCACTCCTACGACGATCCGGTCCATGCGCCCCTCGGTCTGCGGGCGGCCCGGGTCTATGCCGCCATCGCACCCGGCGCAGCCCACGCGCAGCACATGATCTCGCACATCTATATCGCCCTGGGGCGCTGGCGCGAGTCGGCGCTGGCGGACGAGCGATCCTTCGCGGTGTCGGAAGCGAAAGCTCGTCGGGCGGGCACGCCGCGGGGCAACCACCACGCCTTGATGTGGCTAGCCTACTCGCTGCTGCAGCAGGGGCGGTGGAGTGAGGCCCGCGCCAAGCTGGCGATCATGGACGAGGACACGGCGGCCCAACCCACCGCCAGCAACCGATGGCACCAGATCTACATGCGGTCGGCCTATCAGGTGGAGACCGAAGACTGGGAGGTGGGCTGGACTGACGTCGACGCCTCCGATCTCAGCCTGTCGGCGGTCGCCGCGCAGCTCTACGTCCGCGGGGTCGGTGCTCTGGCTGGGGACGATCTGTTGATGGCTCAACAGGCCCTGGCCGATCTCGACCAAGCGTTGGTGCGAGAACCCCCGGCAGGCAGCGATTTCTACACCACCACTGCAGCGGCGGATCGACTGGCGGCGCGCACTGCCGCACAGGAGCTGGCGGGTCTGATCGCCCTGACCGAAGGCCGGGTGGACGAGGCGTTGGTGAGGCTACACAAGGCAGTCGAGATCGAGGAATCGATGGAGCTGGCCTTCGGGCCGCCTCTGGTGGTCAAGCCAGCCCACGAGCTCTTGGGCGAGGTGCTGCTCGAGCTCGAACGACCCGTCGAGGCGATCGAGCGGTTCGAGCAGGCGCTGGCACGGGCGCCGCGGCGGACCGCCGCGCTGCGGGGGCTCAGCCAGGCGGGTGAGCGCGGCAGGGATCCGGAAGCGGCACGGCGTCCGGCCGAGGCATTGGCCTCGATCCAGGCCACCTCCGCAGAGGCGCCGTCGCAGGCCGAGGAGCCGGGTGCGGCCCCGTTCGGCGAGCCCCTGTGGGGCAAGTTGGAGCCCGGGCCCTATGCGGTGGGCTTCAAGGTCGCCCACGTGGTCGACGCATCGCGGCCGGTACGGACGAAGGTCGACGGGGCGGAGCCCCCCAAATCGCGTGAACGAGGTCGACCGCTGCAGATCGCGTGGTGGTACCCGGCGATGCACTCCGCTGGAGACACCGGCATGCGCTACACCGAGTACGTCCAGCTCGAGCTCGCCGAAGCCGCTGCGGCGGTGCGACTGCAAGAAGTCGGAGGCGACCTCATTGAGCGCTTTACCGCCTACCCCTACCTCTCGGCCGAGGTGGCGGACGCGGACTTGCAGCGCCTGTTGAGTACACCGACACCGACGGTGCGGGATGCGGTGGCCAAGTCGGGCGCGTTTCCGCTGATACTTCTGGCCCAAGGCAACAGCGATCCGGTCTATCGCCACTCCATCCTGGCAGAGGTCCTGGCGAGCCACGGTTACATCGTCGCGACGACCCCGGGGATCTCCCGCTCCGCTCGGAGCTCGAACGACTCGCCGATCGTGGAGCAAACAGCGGATCTGCGCTTCGCCCTCAACTACCTACAGGATCTCCCCGGGCTCGACAGGCGCCGGTTGGCCCTGATCGCCTCGAGCTATGGCGGCGGCGCCGTAGGCCAGTTGATGCTGCAGAACACAGATGTCGATGCGGTGATCAGCCTGGACAGCTTCTTGAGCATTGCCTTCGGTCTGGAAGAGGCGCAGTTCGAAGCCTCACCGAACTACGCGACAGGGACGGAACGGTCGATCCCGATCTTGAATCTTTACCAGGAGCAAGAAGGCGTCGTCCGCCACGACCTTCGCTTCCTCGAGGCTTTCGAACACTCCGAGCGCTACCACCTCCGCCTGAACGAGCTGCAGCACTTCAACTTGACGTCCCTCGGCCGGTTCGCCGGCCTGCTCCCCGATCTGTCCGCTCGCCCCGAGCTCCTGGTCGGCGGGGCGCCGGCGGCCCTCGGCCACGACGTCATGTGCCGCTACGTGTTGCACTTCCTCCGCGCCACCCTGGACGGTGACGAGACGAGTCGGCAGTTCCTCCGCCAGGCCCCTGAGGCGCACGGCGTCCCGGCCAAGTTCGTGACCTTGCGGCGCAGCCAGGCCGAGCCTTGACCTACGATCCCAGCATCGGGTTCTGGAACCCGCGACAGCCCTGGTGCTCGATCAGCTCGTGGGTCTCGAGCACCTGCCACTGATCCTCCCCGGCCACCGGCTCGGCAATGCCGATCGAGCGCACGTCGTAAGTGCTGCGGGTGGAGTAGTGGACAACAAAGCTCTGGCGGGTCAGCGTCTCGTCGCGCACCTCGGAGCCGCCGTGGGCCAGGGATGCGTGCCACAACAAGACTTCGCCCTGTTTGGGGGTGAAGGCCTGTGGCTCGAGGCCGTGGCGGCGACGCTGATCCGCCTCCCAGGCCATGCCGCGCTCGACCAGCTCAGGCCCCATGCGCTGGGCGTCGAACCGGTAGTCGCCGGGGGCGGTCTCGAAGTAGGGCAGGCGGTGGGAGCCGGGGATGTAGGTGAGCGGTCCGCAGTCCGGGCTGATGTCTTCTAGGGCAATCCAGGCGGCGATCATGTGGCCGTGGGAGGCCACCGGCACCACCACCGGATCGCGGTGCAGGAGCTGCTGCGAACCGTACTCGAAGAACAGCGATTGGATCGCCACCGCCTCCTCGCCGAGCAGTAGGTTGATCCAATCAAAGATCTGCCGGTTCAGGTAAAGCCCGCGCGCCGCCTGACTGTGGGAGTGCAGATCGTGGATCCGGTAGCGGCTGTGGCGCTCGCGCGCCTCGTCGGCATGGGTCATACGCCGCGCCGGTCCATCGTAGGCATAGGCCAGGTCGGCCGGTTTGTCGCGCCAGCAGGCCACGGCATCGGTGGTGACTTGCTCGAGGTCCGCCGGATCCAGATCGAGGCGGAAGATCAGGTAGCCGTGATCGATGAAGTGGCGGAGCCCCTCGGCTTGCTCCGGCGTGATCTCGCCGGTACCGAGCTTCGCCTCGATCCGCTCCCCAGCATCGTCCTGGTCGATCCACAGCGAGCTGGGCAGGAAGATGCCGCCGTCGGTTGAGGTCGCAGACTCAGAGCTCGAAGGATTGGCCACCGGTGATCCTCCCGCCGAACAGGTCGGCTCGAAGAGTTGTGCGCAGGCGAGAGCAGAGCGCTCGCGCCTATTCTACCGGTGAGGCCTCCAGCTGCGATGCTTCCGTGCGGGCGGATCGCCAGCGTCGTGAGGGCTTGGACCATCAGCCCGCCAGGTAGAGCAAGAGGAAGATCCCCAAAATCAAGATCAACAGAAAGATGAACAGTGTGATGAAGTTCGGCCTGGAGCTGCTGATGCCTGCGCCCCGCCAAGCGAGGCTCAGCGCCTGATGGATCTCGGTTGCGGAAAGGTTCGGATTCTCCTGGCGAAAGCGAGTGATGGTTTCGGTCAGCTGCTTGCCGAG
>JBCCGX010000236.1:0-10863 GCA_039029035.1 Acidobacteriota bacterium
GCGCATCCCGACCTGGCGCCGTTGCTCAACAATCTGGCGCTGGTGCGCAAACGGCAGCAGGACTATGCTGGTGCGCGCGAGCTCTACGAGAAGGCCCTCGAGCTACGCCGCGAGCACCTCGGCGACGAACATCCCCTGGTCGCCACCAGCCTCGACAATCTGGCCATTCTGCTCTTCGATCGGGGCGATTCGGACGCGGCTGAGCCGCTCTATCGCCAAGCCCTGGAGGTCCGCCGCAAGGCGCTGGGGGTGGAGCACGTCGCCTATGCCAAGAGCTTGATCAATCTCGCCAGTCTGGAGAGCCGTAGAGGTCGGTTCACTGCCGCCGTCCGGCTCCATCGTCAAGCGCTCGACATCCGTCGTGCGAAGCTCGGTGACGAGCACCCGCGGGTGGCGTCGAGCCTGTTGCGGTTGGCGGAGGCTCTGGCCGCGGTCGGTGATCTCGGCCAGTCGGAGGCGATGTTCCGTCAGGCGGTGGCGATCCAGCGGCGGCTTCTCGGTGCCGAGCATCCGGAGCTGGCGCGATCGCTCACCGGTCTGGGGCAAGTGCTGACCGCCGCTGGCCCGGAGGACGCTGCCCCGGAGCGGGGTGCCCCGGAGTCAGGTGCAGACCTGGCCGAAGCCGAGGCGCTCCTGCGCGAGGCGTTGGCTATTCGCCGTCGGGAGCTGGGGGGCGAGCATTGGCGGACCGCCGAGACCTCGAGCTCCCTCGGCGCCTGCCTGGCGGCCCAGGGGCAGCGGGACGAAGCCGAGCCCCTGCTACGGGGAGGCTATCGTCGGCTCGAGGAGGTCCTGGGGAGCGAGCGGCGCGAGACACGGCGGGCCGCCGAGCGATTGGCCGCGCTCGCCGGTCGCCGGGGAGGGGTCGAGAGGGTCGGGCAAGCCGCCGGTGGCCTCGCTCCACACAGCGAGCGATAGCGGGAGCCGCTGTCTCGGCTGTGAGGGTCTTGGGGTGCATGCAAGGTGTCGTGGAGCGGGGGGCCACCGGCAGCTGCCGACCGATTGCAGAGGGAGTGCTTCAGAGGGTGACGCAGTTGGCGTAGCTGCGAAATGTGTTGCAGGTATCGAACGGCCCGATGTCACACCTGTCGCCGTTGAACGACTTGCAGCTCCGATTGGTCCACAACGGGAGAGTGAAAGTCTGGACTTCGAAGGCGCCGGAGGTCGGGCAGGTGCACTCACACGAGCAGGTGAAGCCGGGCTGGCTGGAACCGAATCCCTGCTCGATCGGCTCGGCTTCGCCGCCCACGGCCTGGGTCGTCAGGTCCTCGGCCGGGGTCGACGGTTCGGTCTGTGTTTCGAGATCGATGTCGATCTCCTCTGTCGCCGTCGTCGGGCCTTCGATGTCGGCGGCCAGCGCGGTGCCAGCGGCCAGCAGGAGCGCCAGACTCAGGATCCAGAGATGGTTTCGTACGCGCATACTTCCTCCTTGCCCTCGGCGAGGGCGTTGTGGGTCTGTCCGGCCACGGACCACGAGGTTGGACCGGCGACAGACGGTTCGTTGGGTGCTGCAGTCCGCTGCAGCTCGTTCAGCGCAGGGTCAGGGCGTGCGCTACCACCACAATGCAATCGTGCAGAAAACCGGAAGTGGCTCCGGTACCGGTACCGCTGCCGGGCGGCGGGTCGAGGGTCTCGTAAAGCACCTGATAGGACGTGCAAGCGGGTCCATCAGGTATCAGTAAGAACTCGTTCGTCTGCGTATCCCAGAGTTGGGTGATCGATCCGCCATCGTAGCCTTTCCAGTCCGAAACAGGGTCCACTGCGGAGCCCGGCCCACGGATCTGCAGCCGCGTCTGGAGGCATGACTCAGACCAGTCGAGCGAGGTAAGCAAAGGGTAGGTCGGTAGGTAACCGGCCTGGCGCTGGCCATCGCCTCCGAGGCGCGTGTGGCGCAGAACCGTATCGACATGGCCGATCGGTTCGATGGGCAGCAGATCGTGCTCCAGGCCGAGCGCTCCGACGAGCAAGGCGGCACCGTGATGGAGGTAGACGCGCGAGCCGTACGGCACATGGGGATGGGTGTACAGTACTACCAGGCTTGCGCCGTCGACCCAGGGTGGTGGCACCGGCTCGCCACGCCACGGGTCGCGCCCATCGATAACCGAAGTGCTCGGCACCTTGACCTGATAGGCGCCATTGATTCCTGGCACCAATAGGTGAAGGACGGATCGGCGGTAGGCGCGAAACTCCAGACTGCCGACCGCGTCGCCGAACCAACAGGGCGTTGGCGCCGTGCCCACCAGCTCGCCGCTCATCGTTTCGCCGTCGAACACGACCGCTGAGGGATCGTGCTGTCCGAGATCTCCGTCGTCGACGATCAAGCCCCAATACAGCCAGGCACCGGCCGCGATGGCGCCGGGAGGCGCCCCAGCGAGCTCGATCGTCCCCGAGCTGCGATGGCGGAGACCGACGCCGGCCGCCACGTGATCGAGCCCGCCCACCACGTCGCAGCTTTGGGCGGTTTGGCAGTTCAGGGCGCCTTCACAGTCGTGCCCGGTCAGCAAGTCGTCGGCAGTGAGCGCGCAGGCGGTGGTGAAGTAAGGATCCTGAGTCGACGCTTTGGGCTTGTCGTCGAGGGTGCTGACTGCCCCCTCGGCGCTCGGCTGGGCCTGGCCCGTCGCCGCCAGGAGGAGTGTCGAGATCAGGGCGCAAGCCCACTGGGATGCGACTCTTCGGCTGGCTCGGCGGCGTACGGGAAGGTTCTGCTGTTGGGCTCGTTGCATCTCGTTACTCTGTGGCCGGCGCCGGCTATTGCCAGTTCGGCGACGGTTGACTGAGCTTGGCAAGCGGCTGGCCGCTCGTCCTTTTCGGGGTCTCTAACAAGATAAGCGAGAAACGCTGGCGGATTCATCGCGGCGGTGCATTTTTTCTCGTCCGGGCCACTTGACCTGTCTACAGCTTCACACTTTAGGTTGCTTTCACGGAGCGACCGATCACTCCTTTCCCTCGACCTACAAGGAGCACGACATGCGACAGATAGAACCGATCACGACCCGCAAGCGGGTGCACTTACACGAGACGATGCACATTCAGGCCGAGCCCTCAATCATCTTCCCCCTGCTCTGCCCGGTGCGGGAATACGATTGGATCCCCGTCTGGGATTGCGACCTGGTCTACACCGAATCCGGCGTCGCCGAAGAAGGCTGCGTTTTCCAGACCACTCAGGACGAAGGCACCGATACCTGGGTCATCAGCCGTTTCGAACCGGAAGAGCGCATCAGCTTCGTGCGCGTCGACCCGCGGCGAACGATCCGCTACGACATCTACCTCGAGCCCTCCGGCGATGGCACGACGCTGCGTTGGGAACAGGAGATCACCGCCTTGAACGAGGCCGGCGATGGGCACGTGGCTGGCGTGCGCCGAGAAGACTTTGCGCGTCAGATCGACACCGTGGAACGGATGCTGGCGCACTACCTCGAAACCGGTGAGGCCCTCGACACCGAATACCATTCCAAGCGGTGATCGCACCGTTCGGGACACTAGACTAACCAGCTGGCTGGGCCGGCGATCGTGCCGGCCCGGCCATCATCGAGACACGCGATCGACGAGACCTCGCGGTTGCGGCGAACCTCCGAGCGTCGACCAACGTAGTACCTGAGGAATGAGACGGCTCGCTGGCCTCGTCGACCTGAGCGGAAAGAGTCGACTGCCTTTGGCGGTGGACGCTGTGCGTTGGGTCGTCTGGGCTGTTGCTTGTCTCGGCGGCTGCCTCCTACCGCCGACAGCCAGCTGGGCACAGAATCCGCTGGCGCAGCCATCGGATCCGGCTGGGGCGGAGGAGGACGCCGACCGACCCCACGAGCTCTACTTCTCGCGTGCCGCGTACTCCAGTCTGAGCTGGGATCGGCCGACCTGGGGGATCGATTTTCCCAAGGCCGATCGGCAGTTCCTGATCGGCCTCGAGCGCCTGACGGTGATCGATGCCTCGGGCGACGAGAACCCGGTGCGCCTCGATGATCCCGACCTGCGGCGTTTCCCACTGATCTACGCCGTCGAGGTGGGGTACATGGCGCTCGACGAGGGGGAGCGTCAGGGGCTGCGCGATTATCTTTTGGCCGGGGGCTTCCTGATCGTCGACGACTTCTGGGGCACCTGGGAATGGGAGAACTTCGAACAAGAGATCAGTGCGGTGCTGCCGGAGTATTCGATCGTCGACCTGCCCCTCGACCATCCCGTGCTGCACGTCTTCTACGACATCTCCGAGATCGTCCAGGTACCCAATGTGCACCAGGGCCGTATGGGGGGAGCGACCTGGGAGCGCGACGGCTACTTCCCGGCCTTGCGTGGCATCAGTGACGAGAACGGTCGCCTGATGGTGGTCATCAACTGGAACAGTGACCTCGGCGACGCCTGGGAGTGGGCAGAGGATCCGTACTATCCGCTCCAGTTCTCTAACTTTGCCTATCAGCTGGGGGTCAATCTGATCGTCTACGGCATGAGCCACTGAGGAGACGGGACGGTGCTCGACTCGCTCTTCACCTGGCTCTTCAAGTATCGACCGGTGGTCTTCGAAACCGGAGACTTCGCCTTCGCATTGGCCCAGCGCTGGCTCGTAGTGCTACTGGTGCTGGCTGGCCTTGTGGCGACGGTGGTGGTTTACTCGAGTCAGCGAGAGCGGTTGGGCTCGCGGCGTCTGGCGATCCTCACCGGCCAACGTGCCGTGACCCTGGTGATCCTGGCCTTGGCCCTTCTGCGGCCGGTGCTGCGGGTATCGACCGCAGTGCCAGGCGAGAGCTTCCTGGCGGTCCTGATCGACGATTCGCGCAGCATGCGCCTCGAAGACGAGGGGAGACTGGCTCGCGGGGCTCGGGCACTCGAAGCCTTGGCCGCGCCGACCAGCCGGCTGCGGTCGGGGCTGCAAGATCGGTTCACCCTGCGGTACTACCGGTTCTCCGACGTTGCCGAGCGATTCAATCCGGCCCAATCCCTGGAGCTCGCAGGCCACACGACCGATCTCGCTGCAGCCCTCGACCACGTACGCCAGGATCTGGCCGGTATTCCTCTGGCTGGTATGGTGCTGGTGACCGACGGCGCGACCCGCAACGCGTCGACCGCCGACGTTGGTTCGTCCGGCAACAGGGGTTCGCCCGCGGACCTCTCCGAGTCGTTGTTGCAGCTAACGTCGCACGGTATCCCGGTCTATACCGTCGGCCTCGGCGAAGAGCGCTACGCACGCGATATCGAGCTCTCTCGCCTCAGCGGGCCGCGGCGGGTACTGCAGGGCTCGGCGTTTGCCGTCGATGTGCTGATCGAGCAACGAGGCTACGACGGGGAGACCGTACGGCTGGTCGTCGAGGAGGGCGGCGGTATTGCCGCGACCCGCGAGGTGACCTTCGAGCGTGGCGAGGTCGGCAGCACGGTGCGGGTCAATCTCGAGGCCGAAGAGCCCGGGGCGCGGCGCTATCGCTTCGCGGTCGAGGTGCAGCCCGGGGAGCACGTGGAGGAGAACAACGCCCGCAGCTTGTTACTGGCGGTCGAGGAGCGGCGCGAGAAGATCCTCTACTTCGAGGGCGAGCCGCGTTGGGAGGTTAAGTTCCTGCGCCGGGCCTTGGCCGAAGACGAGCAACTCCAGCTGGTGGTGCTGCAACGGACGGCGAAGAACAAGTACCTGCGCCTCGGGGTCGACGGCCCCCTGGAGCTGGCCTCGGCCTTTCCCAAGACCCGGGAGGAGCTCTTCGCCTATCGCGGTTTGATCCTCGGCACGGTCGAGGCGGAGTACTTCACGGCGAGCCAGCATCGCATCCTCGAAGAGTTCGTCAGCCAGCGCGGGGGTGGCATGTTGTTTCTCGGCGGTCGCCACAGCTTCGCCGAGGGTGGCTATGCCGGCAAGCCGCTGGAGAATGTCTTGCCGGTCGTGTTGGAGCCAGCTGCAAGTGCCGACTACGTCAGGCAAGTCGCGGTGGCTCCGACCGCTGCCGGCGAAGCCCATTCCGCCCTGCAGCTGGCCGAAAGCGTCGAGGCGTCGCGCCTCCACTGGCATAATTTGCCGTCGCTGTCGATCCGCAATCCGTTGCATCGACTGAAGCCCGGCGCCAATCTGTTGTTGAGTGGCCGATCAGACGCGGAGGCGAGCGACGATCTGGTGGTGCTCGCCAGCCAGCGCTACGGCCGGGGCCGGGCCGTGGCCTTTCCGGTGCAAGACTCCTGGCTCTGGCAGATGCACGCCGACATCCCGCTGGAAGACCGAACCCACGAGCGTTTGTGGCAACAACTGCTGCGGTGGCTGATTGGCGCGGTGCCGGGACAGGTCGAGCTCGAGCTGCCGCGCAACCAAGTGGCGCCGGGGGAAGAGATCGTCTTGCGGGCGGCGGTGCGCGACGCGGGCTACCTGGGCCTCAACGGCGCGCGGGTTGTGGCGACCGTCACCGATCCGACCGGTGCGGAGCAGACCGTGCCCCTCGACTGGACTCTGGAAGAGGATGGCGACTACCGCGGTGTCTTCGTGCCGCCGCAGGTCGGATCCTACGAGGTCCGGATCGACGCCGAGCACGAGGGTGAGGTCGTCGGCAGCGACACGGCCCCACTCATCGCCGCGGATCTCGACAGCGAGCTCTTCGACGCCGAGATGGATGCTCCCCTGTTGCGCCGCATCGCCGAAGAGACGGGTGGGCGGTTTTATACCGGCGACAACGTCGGCGGTCTGGCGGAAGATGCTCGCTTCACCACCAGCGGTAAGACGGTGGTCGAGAGCTATGATCTGTGGGATATGCCGATCGTCTTCCTGCTGCTCCTGGGATGGCTCGCCAGCGAATGGCTGCTGCGTCGGCGGTGGGGGCTGGCATGAGACGGGAGCGCCAGTCGGCGAGGCTGGGTTGTCTTTTGTCGTTCCTCTTGGCTCTGTACAGCCTCTGGGTCCCGAGCAGTCTTGCGCAGCCGGCCGTTGGTACTACCCTGGTGGTGATCACCGGCATCGGAGGCGAAGCGCGCTTCACCGAGCGCTTCCATACGTGGGCGGCGACCCTGATGGACGCGGCCAGCGACCGCTACGGCTTTCCCGAGGACCGGATCGTCTATCTGGCCGCGGATCCGGAACGCGACCCCGACCGGACCCGAGCGCGCTCGAGCCGCGAACAGGTGCAAGCAGTGTTGCGTGACTTGGCTTCGACCATGCCAGATGATGCACCGCTCTTCGTCGTCGTTCTGGGGCACGGTAGCTTTCGCGACGGCGTGTCGAAGGTCAATTTACCGGGGCCGGATATGACGGCTGAGGACTTCGCCCAGGCTTTGGCGGCCTTCGGCGAACGACCGATCGTCTTCGCCAATTTGACCAGTGCTAGCGGTGGGGTCTTGAGCCATCTCTCGGCGCCGGGCCGGGTGGTCATTACCTCGACCCGCAGCGGAACGGAACGCAACGCGTCGCAATTTGCCCAATACTTCGTTGCTGCCTTCGTCGGTGCCGATGCGGACGCCGACAAGGATGAGCGACTCTCGGTTCTCGAAGCGTTTCGCTACGCCCGCACCGAAGTTGGGCGGGCCTACGATCGCGAACAGAAGCTGCTCACCGAACATGCGGTTCTGGACGACAACGGCGATGGGCGCGGCAGTGTCGACCCGGCGCCCGACGGCGAAGACGGTCGCCTTGCGGCGACCCTGACCCTGCAAGGGACGGCGCGAAAAGGCCCGGCAGGGGAGGTGAGCGATCCGGAAC
The DNA here is from genome assembly GCA_039029035.1 of Acidobacteriota bacterium. Classification (GTDB taxonomy): domain Bacteria; phylum Acidobacteriota; class Thermoanaerobaculia; order Multivoradales; family J023; genus JAAELT01. The sequence continues at coordinate 7,649 of JBCCGX010000236.1, forward strand.
TGGCGCGACTCTATGACCGTAAGGCGAGCCTGGAACAGAAAGTGGCTGAGCTGCGCCAGCGGAAGTCGAGCCTCGAACGCGAGGCGTACGAGAACAAGCTCGAGGAGATCCTCATCGAGCTGGCGCTGGTCAACCGGGCCATCCGGGAGGCCGAGGGCTGATGCGCGTCGGCCAGCATGCGGCAGGCGCGACGGCTCTTTGGCTGGTCAGCGCCTTGCCGTTGGTGGCCGAGGATCTGGGTGCCGAGGCCCGGGCGCTCGTTGCAAGCTACCGTGCCGGCCAGTTGACGTCACCGGCGGCGTTGGCCGAGGTGGCGGCGGCGTTGGTCGAGCTCGGGGGCGACGATCCCGCCTACTTTCACGACGCCTTGCGAGCGTACGACAAAGCGATCGCTGCCGCGCCGGACAATCTCGACCTGCAGGTCGAGCTCGGTGACTTTTTTCTCGCCAAATACAACGGCACCGACGCCCTGGCGACGTTCGAGCAGGTGCTGGAGCGCGATCCCGAGCATCCGGGGGCGCTCGTCGGCCTGGCTGAGGTCCGGCGCTTCGAGGGCGCCGCCGACGTCTCGGATCTCCTGGAGAAGGCTCTGGCGAAGGATCCGAGCCAGGTTGCGGCTCGTCTGCTTCTGGCGCGCCAGTTCCTCGATCTGGAAGACTTTCCGGCCGCCGAGAAGGAAGTGGAGCGGGCCCTTGGGGTCGCCCCGGGGTCGTCCAAAGCCCACGCTCTGCTCGCTGCCGCGGCGCTCCTGGCCGGCGACGAGACCGCCCTGCAGCGACGCCTGGAGAGCGCCGCTCGAACGGCCGAAGACCGCAGTGAGGTCTTCGCTGTCCTGGCCGAGGTCGCGGCGCGCAGCCGGCTCTACGGCCGTGCTGTCGAGCTGGCGGATCGTGCCATCGGGCTCGACAGCAAGAATTGGCGCGGCTGGGCCCTGCGCGGAGTGAATCGTCTGCGCCTCGGCGACATCGAGAGCGGACGACAAGACCTCGAGACCGCGTTTGCCGGTGATCCGTTCGACGTCTGGACCAAGAACACCCTCGATCTGCTCGACACCATGGCGGCGTATCGGGTCTTCGAGACCCCGCGCTTCCAGATCGTGGCGCCAGCCGAGGAAGCGGAGCTGTTGGAGCTCTATCTTGGGCCGTTGGCGGAGGAGGCCTTCGACGCCCTGGCGCAGCACTATGGCACCGCGCCACCGACACCGATACGGCTCGAGGTCTTTGCCCGCCACGCCGACTTCTCGGTGCGCACGGTGGGCCTCGTCGGGCTCGGCGCCCTCGGTGTGAGCTTCGGTCCGGTGATCGCCCTCGATTCGCCCGCCTCACGGCCCGCCGGCGAGTTCCATTGGGGCGCCGTCTTGTGGCACGAGCTGGCGCATTCGTTCCACATGCACGCCAGCGCCGGCCGGGTGCCGCGTTGGTTCACCGAGGGCCTGTCGGTGTTCGAGGAGCGTCGCTCGCGCGATGGCTGGGGCGATCGGGTCGATCCCGACTTTCTGGTCGCTTACCTAAAGGGACGCCTGGCCCCGGTGGAAGACTTGAACCAAGGCTTCATGCGACCCGACTACCCACAGCAAATCATCTTTTCCTACACCCAGGCCTCGTTGGTCTTCGACACGATTGTCGAGCGCTGGGGCTTCGATGGGATCCTTGCGATGCTCGAGGGGTACCGGCAAGGAGAATCGACCGAGGAGGTCATTCGCTCGGCCTTGGGTCTCGAGTTGAAAGATCTCGCGGCTACCCATGATGAGGCGTTCCGCCGGCGCTTCGCCGGACCCCTCGCGGCACTCGAGATCGACGATGTCGACGCACCACCGAGCCTGGAGGCGCTGCGCCAGCAGGCCGACGGCAACCCGCGGGACTTTCTCGCTCACCTCGCCACCGGCCAGGGGCTGATCGAGCACGATCCCGAGGCCGCGCTGCCTTACCTTGCCCAGGCGCGCGACCTGTTCCCGGCCTATGCTGGGCCCGACAGCCCCTACTGGCTGTTGGCCCAGATCCATCTGCAAGCGGGGCGCAACGCCGCCGCCGCCGAGGAGCTGCGGGCTCTGGTGGAGCGCAATCGCGGGCACTACCAGGGGCTGCGAGCGCTGGCCGAGATCGAAGCCGAGGGCGCCGACGTGCCGGCAGCAGTCGACGCGCTGGCCAGCGCGCAGTATGTCTATCCCTATGCCGAAGCGGATCACCGCCAGCTGGCCCTCTGGTACGAGCGCTTGGCCCAGTCCACCGACGCCGTGCGCGAGCGGCGGGCCGTGCTGGCCCTCGATCCGTTCAATCGCTCCGAGGCGCTCTATCTGTTGGCCCGTGCCCAGCTGAACGCCGGCGACCGCGGTGCGGCCCGCCGCTCGGTGCTCGAAGCGCTGGAGCAGGCACCGAGCTATGCCGACGCCCTCGACCTTCTGCTTGAGCTCCGCGGCGATCGGGGGGCGTCGTGAGGGTGGGCACCCGGATCGGGATCCTGGCGGTCGTCTCGGCCTTTCTCCCGCCCCAGAGTCTGGCCCAGCCAGCGGCCATCGCCGACGTGATCTTCGACCAGCACAATGTGCCTTACGACGGTCGTCTCACGTTCTTGCGCCTGCGCTTTACGCCGCTGTGGACCGACTATGGTGGTGGTGGTGGGTACTTCGGCGGCATCAACTACCAGTGGGACCACGACTATCCCAAAGCCGAGCGCAACTTCATGCGCATCGTGGACGAGCTGACCGGAGCCGAAGCCAACACCGAGGGGCACAACATCCTCTCCGTCGGTGACCCGGAGATTTTCAAATATCCGCTGGCCTATGTGGTCGAGCCGGGTTGGATGGTGCTGAGCGATGACGACGCGGCCAATCTCCGCGCCTATCTCGCGAAGGGCGGCTTTCTGATCTTCGATGACTTTGCCGGCGACCGACAGCTGCGCAACTTCCTCGATCAGCTACGTCGCATTTTGCCTGAGGCCAAGCCAGAAGTTCTGACCCCGGAGCATCCGATCTTCAATGCCTTCTTCCAAGTCGAATCGCTCGACTTCTACCATCCCTACCAGGGGGTACCGGCGTATTTCCTGGGGGTGTACGAAGACAACGATCCCGCCAAACGACTTCAGCTGGTGATCAATTTCAACAACGACATTGGCGAGTCCTGGGAGTACTCCGACACCGACTTCTTTCCCATCGAGATCTCCAACGTGGCCTACAAGCTCGGCGTCAACTACGTGGTGTACGCCATGACCCACTGACC